>JAIRUI010000100.1 GCA_031254455.1 Chitinispirillales bacterium
TTTTGGGCGAAATATCTTCGTCCGCCCAAAGAGGAATACTGGGATTACATAATAGAGCGTCGAGATATGCTTGTTCCGCAGGATGTTCGCGAAAGAAAGGGTTCATTTTTTACTCCGCAGAAGTGGGTGGAGTTGTCACAACGTTATATCGCCGAAGTTTTGGGCGAAAACTGGCAGGATGAGTATTATGTATGGGATTGCGCGGCGGGCACGGGAAATTTACTCATCGGACTTACCAACAAATACAATATATACGCTTCGACTTTGGATAAGGCGGATGTTGATGTTATACACGACAGAATAGAAAACGGAGCCAATTTGCTTGAGAATCATGTATTTCAGTTTGATTTTTTAAATGATGAGTTTTTACCAAAAGCAAAAGGCGGAAAATTACCGGATAAACTCTTTGAGATTATAAGCGACCCCAAAAAATGCAAAAAACTCGTTGTCTATATAAACCCGCCGTATGCGGAAGTTTCAAGCGTTATAGGAAGAGGAAAAGCTGGAGTTAATCAATCAAAAATTCATGATAAATACATTTCAGAATTAGGAACAGCGGGACGAGAGATTTATACGCAATTTATAGCTAGAATTTATTATGAAATTCGTGGTTGCAATCTTGCAGAATTTTCGAAACTGAAAGTTTTACAAGGTTCTGCATTTGAAAATTTTAGAGCATTTTTTATGGCAAAATTGAAAAAAATGTTTATTGTTCCCGCTTGGAGTTTCGATAACGTAAAAGGGCAATTTCCGATTGGTTTCAAAATTTGGGACACAAACAAAAAGGAAAAATTTGGACAAATAATTTCTGATATTTTTGACACCGATGGAAACTTTATTGGCAATAAATCTTTTTATTCCTATGATAAAAAGGAATACATAAATAAATGGATTTCTTCGTTTAAAAATCATTCTGAAATAGATATTGGATTTTTAGCGGGAACAAATGGCAATGATTTTCAACACAATCAGATAGTCTATATTCTCAATAATAAAGAACAAATGCCAAACCCTCGTGGAATATGGATAAATCAGCATAATTTAATTTCTGCTTGTATCTACTTTGCCGTCCGCAAGGCAATTTCCGCCGACTGGCTAAACGACCGCGACCAATTTCTTTATCCCAATGATGGCTGGGAAAAAGATAAAGAATTTCAAAATGACTGTTTGGCTTATACACTCTTTAATAACAATATTTCTTGTAAACACGGCATAAACCACTGGCTCCCGTTTATAGAATGGGATGTGGGTGCTAGCGATAAATTTGACAGCAGTTTTATGACGGATTTCATTGCGGGGAAAATAGATTTGATTGTTGCAGAACCCAGTTTATTTTACAACTGCGGTGCTGGCGGAGGTGGCACGGGAGGAATAGCACCTAGAAAGAAAGCAAAACTTAAATTTTCGGAAACTGCCAAGAATGTTTTCAAAGCGGGAAGAGAATTATGGAAATACTACCACTTGCAACCAAAATGCAATGTGAACGCAAGCCTTTACGATATTCGTGAGCATTTCCAGGGCAGGAACGCCCAAGGTAAAATGAACAACAAAAGCGATGACGAGAAGTATAACGAGTTAATTGGCAATTTACGGATGGAGTTGAAAAATTTGGCTGGCAAAATTGAACCGAAAATTTATGAATACGGCTTTTTGATGAGGTGAGAGAGTATAACGTCAAATTTTCAAACGTTATCAAGCGGCGAACAACGATCTTTCATAACATAACACCCGGCATTCCAATGCCAAACTATTAGCGGAAAGATTAGATTTTGCTTGATTGTCAACATCAATTAAATCCTAGTTATTTCTTTCTGCAATTCTTTATCGCTCATGATAAGCATCCTTTTTGAAATATGTTTTGTTTCAACAATCAAAAATATACTATTCTCTACACCAACGTTGGTAAGTTTAAAATAAATATTGAAAATTTTGGCAAGATAAAACAACGATTAATAATTTCCTATTCTAAAATGTATTCTTCCCAGCGATGAAAATTCTTTATAATGTCTTGCCCATTCAAGAGAAAACGACAATTTACCGACAGGTATAGTAATTCCCGCCCCGTAGCCGAAAATTTGAGAAATCCCAAAAAAATCGTATTCTTTATCCATAGCCGCGCCATAATCAAAAAGTAAATAAACAGCCCCCGACTCACTGATATAATATCGAAAATCGTTTCCCAAAATACCGAAAGAAAGGCACGGAAAAATCGATTCCTGATAACCGCGAACCGATTTTGCGCCGCCGATTCTGAAAATTTGCGTCCGATGAAGATTTTGCGGCGTTTCAAACGCAATCATTCCTACGCTCGGCTTTGTTAAAAATGCAAGTCGAGAATTACCAACAGGAATGTGAATTGCGAATTGCGCGGAAATTTCGCCTTTTGGCATCCAATTTTTTTTATCTGAAATAACGCCGCTTTTTGCCGAAAATTCCGTTTGTGCGGCAAAATTCGAGCGAGTAAATTTTTTTGCGCCGTTATCTATCAAAAAATTTATTCCCGTGTATCTTGAAAGGGTATCTCCAATCGTCAACTCGCTATAATTCATCATTATTTTCATCGAAAATTTTTCACCGAAAAACTGCGTTCCCGCCGAAAGCGAAACGCTGCCGTATAACGAATCGGAAACTTCTATCTCCGCAGAAAACAACGCTCCTACGGATGTTCGCAAAATATACGGAATCTCAAAATCCCCGTTCAATTTATAAAATAATTCTTCTGCAAAATACGAAAAATTTACAATCTCCCCCGCCCCAAAAACGTTTACTATTCCCAAACTTGCGTTTCCGGTAACCGTATTTTTAGGATAAGTCGCAAAGCCGAGGCCTCCGTCAAAAAACACCGAATTCACGGGTTCGATTTTTATAGGGATTTCGATAGAAGAATCGTTTATTTCAGGAAAAAAAATAGAAACGGAATTTATATATTTTTTGCTTTGAAGAATATTTTTCACTTTTTCAAAATCATAATAATCATAATAACTTTTTAATATATTTTCTATCGGTTTTTCGGCAAGATAATATTTAAGTTTTCCGTTTATTATGAATTTAACGTCGGAAGTTTTTACAAAAGTTCCTTTATCGATAAACAAATCAACCGTTATAGAATCGTTTTTTTCAGTGATTTTCGGCGAGATTTTTACAAACGGGTGACCGTTACTTGCTAAAAACGAGACTATCCCTTTAACCGTTCGGCTAATAAATTCCGGACTATATTCAACATTCGGATATTCTCGGGTTTCATATTCTTCTTCGCGGTAAACTATTTCGGTAATCACAGACCCAAAAGTCCTATAAACAAAAAAACAGCAGAACAAAAACAATCTGCCGTTTAAAAAAAAACTGAACTTTTGGGACATTTTTTTACAAATTGCCTTTTTTCAACAATTCTTTACCTTCAATTGAATATTTAGTTGTTAGAACCGCTTCTAATCTTTCTGTGGGAATAATTTTTCCCGTAATCTGACAAATACCGTAAGATTTATCGGAAATTCTTTGCAGCGCGTCGTCAATCTGTTCAAGATATTTCGCCTGTCTTTCCGACAAACTCATGTTAAACTCTCTGTCATAAACGGTCGATGCCAAATCGCCCAAATGCATAGAGTAATGTACGTTTTCTCCAACCGAATCAAAAACCGCTTGTCCTATCGTTTGCTCAAGCATGTCCATGCGAGTTTCCAAAACTTTTTGTTTTTCTTCAAGCAATAATTTTTTAAATCTCAGCAATTCATCGTCCGATAATCTTTCATTCATCATTATAAAATCCTCCGCTTACAAAATTCTCAAAATTCAAGGTAAATATAATTTATTGTTGTCTAAAAAATCAATTTTCAAAAAATTTGCGGCTTTTTCTTTTGTGTAAAAAATTATTTTAACACTTTAATTTCGTAATAAATTATTTTTATAGTGAGAAGAGGAGATAATCTTTTGGATAAGAAGATGAGCGAAAACGTATTAAATTTCATTAATCGGAAGCAGAGTTCTATAGTATTTGCCGCTGTTTTGGCGGCAATCGTCATATTAGTTGTGTTGTCTTTTAATTATTTAAGTAAGCAAAAACATATTGAGGGACAAAAGGCGTTCGCCGAAGCCGTGATGTCGGTTTCCAACGGAAACGACGACGCTTTTGAGAAACTGAAAGCCGTTGCCGACGAATACAAAGGAACTTCATATTCCTGCTATTCGCTCGCACTTGCGGGAAAGACGCTTTTGGACAAGAAAGAATACAGAGAAGCGGCGATAGTTTTCGACGAAGCGTTAAAGGCAAAACAAACGACCCCTTTCTTTGTCGTACAACTCTATGATTCCAAAGCGACCGCATTAGAGTATGACGGCGCGTTGGACGATGCGTTAGCGGCATATAAAAAAGCCCTTTCCGTTCCGAATAACTATTTTAGAAGAAACGAGATTCTTTTGAAATCTGCGCTCCTCAACCTCAGAATGAATCAAAATAACGAAGCGATAAAATTGTTCAAAGAAATAATCGCCGATACCGGCGCAGAAGAAAAGCATTTACGAATCGCAAAAAACGAACTTGAAGCGCTTGAGGCGTTAAACCAATAGATCGGATACCTAAAAAGAAAGAGTTGTTTTATGGAACTTAATAAAGAAATTATAAAACTATTTAATATTGCGGTAAAAGACGAATTTACAGATTTACTTTCCGGCATTTCGGATTTTTTAGGCGCGTCAACGGAAAAACCCTGTGGCGTCGAACTTGCCGCGCTTTGGAATATGCCTTGTCGAGAACCGCTTTATTTAAACGTTAAACCTAATGAAAAACCGATTTCTATCAATTTTAACCCGGAAAATAAAAAACATTTTGTAGAGTGGCGCATAGGCGAAGAAAGCGGACGCTTGTATTGTATTGACGAAAACAACGAATTCAACGAAACCGTCATAGAAGCGGTATCGTCCGCTATCCGAATAAATATTGAAACGGCTGGGAAAAAAGTCGCTTGGGGAACTGAAGCGGCGGAAAGAATCTTGGGAATAACCTTTCACGACGTTCGCAATACTTTCGGCTCTGTAACCGGAGTTATGCAATTGCTGAAAATGGATGAAAGCGAAAACGAAAGAGTTCAAAGCAGTTTGGACAGCATTAATGATATTTTGAATAACTTTGACGAGCCAAATAAAATAACAATGCTGATTTTGCGTAACGAGCCGATACCTTACAAAAGCGACATAGTAGATATATCGTCTATTTACAATACAATTCTAACCAAAAACAAGCGCGCTTATTCTTATTCTCAGATTGATTTGGAATTTCAAGTTGCGCCGAATATAAAAACGACCGGCGATGAGCCCAAAATAACGCAAATTCTTACGGAATTTCTTTTTAACGCGTCAAATTCCATAGAAAACTGCAAAGAGGGCGGAAAAATTACCGTAGACGTTTCGCTTGTTGACTCATTTTGTGTAATAAACGTAAAAGACACAGGATTGGGAATGGACTACGATTCACAAAGATATATAACAAATAAGTTTTTCACCAGGAAGTATAAAAGACCAGGTTTGGGAATTCCAAGAATCCGCAGATATGTGGAAGATTGGGGCGGATATTTAATATTTGAATCCGAACAGAAAAAAGGCACTTCCATTACCGCTAAATTTCCAATAGTTCTTTAAGGAGGAATGATGAAATTTGTATTATTGTATGAAGACAAAAAAAACCGAATTGCCGTAGAGAAGCAGTTCGTAAGCGCCGGTCATGAAGTTATCGTATGTGAAAGTTCCAACGATTTTTTCACAGCGATTGAAAAAGGCGGTTTCGACAGAATAATCGTTGACGTAAAATCATGGTTCAGAGGGCTTGCGGTTTATCGTTATTTTGGAATAGCGAAAAAAATAATAAATATCCCGATTCTGTTTATCAATTCACCTGAAGGTTTCACAATTCTTGACAACATTCGCCCCAAAAACCCTTTGGACTTATACGTTCTCAACGAAGAAGGTCGGGAAAATCTTGCGGCGCGAATCGCATAGATTTCAAAACCGTTTAAATAATTTCTGCAGAAAATAACACTAACTAACGGAAAAATGTTTTTTTACAACGGTGTAAAGATATTTTAATCTTATAAAAATATTATTTCTGGAGAAATTTTGAAAAATAATATTTCAATTATTATAATCGCTATAATTGTTCGGTCGATGATTTTCGCTGAAGAAATTTCGGTTAATTTTGTAGATTCTCTTATAAGAAATTACTCGGTCGATGAAATTATATATGGAAACTATGACGAAGCGGAAAAGAAAATCAGGTTAATCCAATATAACGACAGCGGTATGTTTTATTTGGCGCTGGGCGAAATAGAAATGCGCAAAGGTAACCGTGAAAAGGCTATTTTGAATTTTATCAATTCGGCGGAGAAATCCAAAAAAATCGCTCCGTTCGCCTTTCGAAGGATCGGCGACATGGAACTTGCCGAAGGACATTTATCATACGCTGTCAGCGCATATAGAATCGCCGCGCAAAAAACCGCTTACGAGCCGTATCGTTATTTTCTGTATTCCAAAGTCGATTCACTGCGCATAGCGTTTCCGGACAGTTTAGGAAGCGTCGTTTGGGCTATGATTTATCTAAACGGAATAGAACGGGCGGGTGGAGCCGTTGAAGAAAGTTCCATAATAAACATTGAAAATTCACTGATAGAGAAAAAATTAACATCGGATTTATATTACGAATTTCTTTCTTTTATGAAAGATAAAACTATAACAAGGCGGTTTTTTGAATTAATCAAAGACACTACCGTCGCCGATACCGCGTTTGACATCAAAACGGCATTTGAAATAGCGCAGGAACTGTCAAACATCGATTTACTTTCGGCGGCGAGCGACTGGTTATATTTTGCGATGAATAAAAAAGATTTTGACGAGGAAATCACAAAAAAACAATATTTAATGTTCAGAGCGCAATTAAATTACTCTATGAAAAATTGGAGCAACGTAATAAAATACGGAAAAGAATATATTGAAAAATTCGGCGACGATTCCGATTTAATCTACAAAATAGGTCGTTCATACAGACAAAACGGCGACATAAAAGAAGCGCACAAATATTACGAAAAACATACGAGGTTATATCCCAACAGCAAAACTTCGCACGATATTCTTTGGTATTTAGCCTGGGAAAAAGAAGAAAATAAGGACTTTAACGGGGCAAAAAATTTATTTGAAAAATTATCGAACCAAAAGCCTATAGGAACACACGGCGAAGAAGCCGGTTTACGAGTAGGACTTTTAGATTTTCGCCAAGGAAAATACGATTTAGCGTTGACGAGATTTGAGAAATTTCGCCAGAAATTCCCTAATTCCTCATACGTTGCAGGATCTTTTTACTGGTCGGCAAGAACTTTTTTAGCAAAAAAAGACACGCTTTCGGCAAAAAAATTTATAGATTCGATAAACGTAACTTTTCCACTCACGTACTACGATTTTCGTTCCCGTCAAATATTTGGAAACAATGAAATTTCGACAATCAGCGTAAGCGATTCTATTTGGTATTCACGAATAGACAATATTTCAAAAATCGAACCCCCCGACACTCTAGCCAAAAACGCCGTACTTATCGACAATTTAATGCTGGGAATATTTCTTGGCGGACTTGGACTTAAAGATGAGGCGGAATTGCTTTTTGAGCCGATAGAAAACCGTAACTTCAAAAATTATCCGATTATCGTATCGTTGGCGAAATTTTATGCAAAAATCGGAGCGATTCATCATTTCTATCGTTTGGGAAGGCGAATTTATTGGGCGTTGCCGTCTAAACAACGCGGTGAATTTTCTCCGGAATATATAAAACTTATTTATCCGAACGCTTATTCCAAAGAAATTAACGCAAGCGCAAAAAAGTACGACGTAGAGCCGGAACTTGTGTTAGCGGTTATGCGGCAAGAAAGCATGTTTTCTCCGCAAATAATGTCTCCTGTAGGAGCGACCGGATTAATGCAGATCATGCCATATACCGGAAAAGAAATCGCAGATTATTTGAAAGTCCCTTTTGACCCTCAATTATTACTCATCCCTGAATTAAACATTGATTTCGGCGCATATTATTTAAGCAAACTCCTTAAACAGACACAAGGCGATTATGTTCAAACTCTCGCCGGTTACAACGGCGGTCCGAATAACGTAAAAAAATGGGTAAAAAACAACGAGGATATTCTTAAAGACGAACCGTATTTTGTAGAATGTATAGGGTTTTCGCAAACACGCACCTATGTAAAAAGGTGCTTGGAAAATTACTGGGTATATAAATTAATACATTTTTGAATGTTATTGAGTTTTTCGCGAAGTTCCCTTTGGTTTTCCTCTATTTCTCTAATATTTTTCTTCTCGGCGGATATTTTTTTTAGAATTTCCGCATTCTTTTGAGTATAATCTTTTTGGATACCGTTGAAAATATCGCCGGTTTTACGCTTGTTGTCCAGCAAAAGCGAGTTTATTATCCGTCGGCTTATTTCAGAGTATTTTTCATCCGAAAGTTCGAAAGTAATTATTTTTATCTTATCGATTTTCGGCGTAAAAAACGAAAAACTATCCCAACTTTTCTTTACTGACGATATTTTTTTCATAAAATTTTCGTTTTCAGAGAAATCTTTTTTCAAATTTTCAAAAGAATTTTCTACCGAATTTAATTCATCGTTTAAACGGTTTTTAATAGAGTTTACGATTTCATCTATCGCTTTAAACGAAATGGAAAGCTTTCTTTCGAGCGCTTCAGAAAGCGAAAAATACTTTTCTCTTTTCAAAAAACCGATAACTTCGTTTTTTATTACATCCATACCGGTTTCGTTTTTTGCCGATACGCAAAGAAACCATCCGCTTACATCTATATTAAGTTTACTTTTAAGCGTTTTTTTTACAAAATCGGTCGTCATCGCCAAATCGGCTTCGCTAAGCAAATCAATTTTATTGAATACAAAAAATATTCTGCTTGCCTGCGGAATTATCTGCTTAATAAAATTCAATTCCATCTGCGTTATAGGCAAATCGGCGCTTAATATAAAAAACACGGCGTCACACTGCGACAAAACGGCAAGAGTGGCTTTAGTATTATGAACATGCGTGGAACCGAATCCCGGCGTATCGATTATCGTCGTCGAGCCTGCAAGAAATTCGCTATTGCAAAACACTTCCGCTCTTGTAACGCCCAATTTATTTTCAGGATTGGCGCTTTCCGTAACAAAACCGCTCAATATTTCTTTGACGTTTTCTTCTTTCGCTTCTTTTTTAGAATTATCCGCGAATGAAATCACCGCTTTTGTTTCGTCGCCGAAACGAATTTCCGTAGGAATAGCCGTAAGCGGCAATACGGAAGTAGGAAGCAAATCTTTTTTTATTAACTTGTTTATAAAAGTCGATTTTCCGCGATTAAACTGCCCTATAATCGCTATATGGATTTCTCCTGAAAAAAGCCGACTGCGTATTTGCGATAAAATTTGCAACTGCTGTGAAACTAACTTCTCGTTCTTAATCGTTTCAAGATTAAGAACTAAATTGTCTATGATTTCGTCAAAAGATACTTCCGTTTGTTTCATCTCAAAAAATACTTACTCTCTGCCTTGTCTTATCGACTCCTGCCTCAGTTCTTCAACATCTACTATCGGTTCTCCCAAATGTAAATACATAAATTCGGCGTCAGAAGACAAATTACAGCCGGGTTGATTTTGCAGAATCCATCTGTAATTCATAGCCGCAAACGGATACTTTTCCAACTGCTCCGCATAGACATATCCTATCATAAAAAACACCTCGCACCATTTGGAATTCGCTCCGCCGTAAAGTAAATATTTTCTATATGAATTTAT
This sequence comes from Chitinispirillales bacterium, assembly GCA_031254455.1. Taxonomy (NCBI): domain Bacteria; kingdom Pseudomonadati; phylum Fibrobacterota; class Chitinispirillia; order Chitinispirillales; species Chitinispirillales bacterium. Next base: position 9,813 of record JAIRUI010000100.1, read on the forward strand.
TGATTCCGTATATGATTTTGCGTCTGTCTGCAACTTCGCCAACTCCAAAAACGCATTTTTCCCTTCAGGAGAATACAAATACCATTCCGTCAGGTCCCGATAAAGTTTTTTCGCCCTTTCCGTGTTTTGGTTCGCCGCTAAACTGTCCGCTTCCGATTTTATTTGAGACGGCGATTTGCCGAATATGTCAACATAATCTTTCTGCATAAGGACAACGTTCGCCTTTGCACGTTTTTGATGAATATATTCAATTATTTTCGCTTCATACATCTCCGTTTTTATCGTATCGGAATAATTTTCAATCTCTTCCTGAGAAATGTCAAACGACGGATTTTTCATTTTGTCCGCAATCGCAAATTTTATAAAGTCCTGATTAGGCGTAAAATCGCTCTTTATTTTATCGCCTAAAACTTCATTAACATAATGACGCACGATTTCATATTTTTCAAACTGTTCTTTAAGTTTTTTATAACCTTCAGCCTTTACATAACCGGAACTTTTCGCCTCGTCCGCAAACAAAATCCATGATACCATTTTTGCGACGACCAAATCTTCGGAAACGTTTTGCCCTTTGGCTATCCAACTCATAACAACATTCAGTTCGGGTTCTGAAATCAATTTTCCCGCGCCCACAAGTTCGGATTTTGTATTATATTTTGGGAAATCCGCTCCAAACCTCTTCTTGTAAAGAATATCTCTGAAAAACGCCGCTCTATCGCCGGCCATCTGCTCAAACCATTTTGTTTTAAGATCTTCTTCGGAAAACCCCGGATAAATCGCCGAAAATTCAGAAGAAGGCGGATATTTAGTCAAAAACAATTTTTTTATTATCGAAATCCTCGCCCGATTAAAATCCATCGAATCGCTTTGCCCCAAACCAAATTCCATTAATAATTCGTTTTTATGTTTTTTATAATAAGCGTAAATTTCTTCGTCGGCGGCTCCCATGTTTTTATCTATAACGCCTACTTGATATATTTGTCCGGGAATGTAGATTTCTTTCCATTTCCATTCCAAACCGTTCATAACTTGCTTTTTATACTCTTGCGCTTCCTGATATAAAACCTGAGTTTCTATGAAAAGGGTCGTAGTATTACGACTTCCGGGGAATCTTCCTCTCATTTCTCTCACAGGATGATGATATTGCATACTGCTGAAAGCGATAAGGTCTCCTATGCTGTAAGTCTTTTTCGCTATCGTTCCAAACGGCGCGGTAAGTTCGTCGGCGGAGGATTTTACGTCGCGTCCGTTTTTTTTGGCGCAGCAAAAAACCAAAACGGAAACACATAAACAAAGCGTCAATCCAAATTTCTTCATTATAACCTACCTTTTATTTTTTCATCAAAGCGGCAAGCGCTTCGTCCGTATTTTTATAAACATTTAACGATGTCGACGCCCCTATAATATCAATTACGTCTTTAATATTATCGTTTATATTGCAAATAGCAAAGACGCCGCCTTTAAACCGAACGGTTTTGGTTATATTCAAAAAAGCTCCCAGACCGGTACTGTTAATATACCTTAAATTTTCCAAATCGGCAATAATATTTATTTTTCCGTCATAGTTCAAAATATCAAATATCGTATTTGAAAAAATCGTTGAAGTAGTCGAGTCGATATCGCCTTTAACTTTTACAATGACCCCGTCATTAACATTTTCCACATCCGTCTTCAAAATCTCAATCTGCGTTTGCATAATCAGATTCCCCTTTCTTTTTTACCACATGAACCCACGTTCCGTCAAATGAACTGTTTATCTCAAAATCATCTGAAAGTTTTTTTACCAAAGCCAAACCCCTCCCTCTGAAATCGTTTTCGGTTTTATTGGGGGAATCGGCCCATTTTTCCATACTTTTTTCTATCTCGTGTCCGGTTTTCCCTTTCATCGCTTTGAAAGAATATCCGTTATAAACATTTATCTCTACTTTGTTTTCTCCAATGGAACATAGAACTTCTATAGCTTTACATTCGTCTTGAGCCCCGTGTTCTATCGCGTTGTTACACAACTCGTCCACTATCATCTCTATCTGAAACACCGTTTTCTTTGAAATCCCGCACAATTCCGCAAAATCCGATACACAGCCTCTTATAGACGGCACAAACTCCAAATCCGCGGGTATTCTTATATTAACGGTATCGCGGTTTTTACAAAAATCCCAATAAAAATAATTTATTGCATCGTTTACATTGTAAAAGAATTTTAAAAAAGTACTTTGTTTTGTCACTTCTATCTTTTTTTGCAAATTTCTTGAGCGTCCAACAAAACACAACTTATGAAAATACTTTATCCCTATTTTACTTGCAAAATCAAATATTTTCAAGAGAACGTCGTCGGGAATATCGTCGGCAGCCCCTGCGTCCAAAATCACAAACTTACGGGAAGAAGAAACTATTTTTTCAAAACAACTGAAAAGTTCCGCGCCGCTTTCAAAATTCTCGTCTTCAAGAAATCTTAAAAACGCGACTTCGTCAAATTCTTCGCTTAAAAGTACCGACGGCATTTAATCTACCTTTACGGCTCGTGTTATTTTGACATTTGTAATCCTGCCGCCGCGCAACCGCAATATCGCGCTGTCAGAATATCTTTCAATCAGACATATTTCGGGGGAACCTATGCCGAACTCCTGCAGTATTCCGCCTTCTTCCGTACAGATAACGTTATTTTCCGAACTGTTTTGCTCCAAAATATCAAACAAAAGTCCGTCTCCGCCTATCTCAAATTTTATATCAAGCCAAGATCCTGTCGTCTGTTTTTTTATCATATTAGAAATCTTACCGCACAATTCGTCGATAACTATTTCCATTTGATACAAAAATCCGCTGCCTAAACCATAAGCCATCAGCACTTCTACGATATACCTTCTCGCTAAAGGAATATATTTTTCAAGCGCCGGAATCGACAGTAAAAAACACTTGCTATTCTTCGCCGTACAGGACATACGCTTCATCCTCGGAAGATAACATCTTTTTTTTAACAAGCGTTTCAATCAACCGGCATTCCGCCGCAAGCAAAACGGTAAACGACGGCGTATCTCCAAAAATATCCGTGAATTTTTTCGTTTGAGCGTTTTTCTCGGAAATGTTTCGCAAAGAATCCAGAACACATTCCATAACGTACATTATTTCACCGTAAGTTACGTTTCCGTCGCGGTATTCTTTGAAATCTTCAATGGCTTTCAAAAATAAACCGTTAAGTTTATCAAACTCTTCTTTGCTGTCGAAAACGTTGTTTAATTTCTGATCTTGCACTGTTTTCCTCTCCTTCTGCAAAAAGATATCGTTGGCAAAAATAATATCGGCGCAAGTTTAACACGGTCATTTTCTTAAAGATACGGCGATTTCCAGCATATCAAAACCTTGCGCAACGACATTTTTAAGCAAATCCGCGTTTATTTTTTTTATGTCGTCGGAAGAAATATTAACTCTGGATTCAAGCGAATGCCAAAAAACCAACCCTTTCTTAATCGTCGAAACGCTTGACGCTCTTGCAAAAAACAACTCTTTTTGCGTGTTGGCGTCATAAAACAAATAGTTGGCTTTAAGTTTTCCCTCGATTCCCGCTCCCGCTCCGAAAATGGCTCTGCGAACCGCCGCAACTCGATATTCTTCAACGTCGATTAAAAGAACTATCGTATTTTGCAATTCATGTTTTTTCAATTCTTCAAAAAACACCGAATCGATTACTATTTTATTATTCAAGAATAATTTTCTGCACACGCGCATCGAAAATTCCTTAGGAATAAACTCGGCGTTTATTTCCCGCCCTAAATGCGTTCTTACCATCTCTTCAAAAGTATCGCGAAGCTCGGGTATTTCTCCGGATTGAATCCCGACAAAAACGATCTTGTGAATTTTCGCGTCATTTTTTTCAACGGTAAAAGCGTCCTCAATAACAAAGGGGTTTTCAAAAGCGGCGGAATCTATCTCTTCTAAAAAAATTTCATCGGATATTTCATTTTCCGTAATTTCCTGCGGCGATTGTAAAACGCTGTCCGCATGCGCTGAAACGCTGTCTATCCGCAACGCGTCGTTTTCTTGTGCAAACAAGCAAAACGCAGTCGTAAACAATATCGATATTTTTTTCATTTTAACCTCGCTTTACACAAACTTTAAGCGTCGGAAATATAATATTTGCGCAAAAACAAAAAGAGGCGCGTTTTGCGCCTCTCTAAAGAAAAACCTATTCAAACTCAAAAATAAGAAACGCAAGCGGCGGCAAATCAATTTCAAGGGTAAATTCTTTGCCTTGCGACGATTCTTTTTTCGTTGAAATCGCCTTTGAGCCGTTTCCTAATCCCTCTCCTCCGTATTCGGCGGCGTTTGAGTTGAAAACTTCTTTGAAGCGGGCGTCGTAAGAAATTCCCAAACGATAGCCGTAACGAATGACCGGTGTGAAATTAAACGCAAACAGAAATTTTTTCTTCTGCGATTTGGACTTGCGGACAAACGCGATTACACAGTTGTCGCGGTCGTTATAATCAACCCATTCAAAACCCTCGTGCGAAATATCGTCTTCCCACATCGCGCAGTTTTTAACGTAAAATCCGTTCAAGTCTTTAACCATTTTATTGATTTTTGAATGATAAACTCCGTTAACGCTTTCGTCAAGCAAGAACCAGTCGATTTGACGCTTTTCGTACCATTCGTTTCGCATACCGAATTCCGCGCCCATAAAGCAGATTTTTTTGCCGGGATGCCCATACATAAATCCGTACAACAAACGCAGATTTGCAAATTTTTTCCAATCGTCGCCGGGCATTTTTTCAAGCAAACTTCTTTTTCCGTGTACAACTTCGTCATGCGAAAGAACAAGCATAAATTTTTCGGAAAACGCATACCACAAGCAATACGTCAAATCGCCCTGATGGTATTTTCTATTGACAGGGTCTTGTTTGAAATAATCCAGAGTGTCGTGCATCCAACCCATATTCCACTTAAACGAGAAGCCGAGCCCGCCGTATTCGACAGGGGCGGTTACGCCCGGAAACATAGTAGATTCTTCGGCGATTGTTATTACTCCGGGAAACGAATTATGGACGACCCAATTTACTTGTTGCAAAAACCCTATCGCTTCCAAATTTTCGTTGCCGCCGTGAGCGTTGGGAAGCCATTCGCCATGCTTTCTGCTGTAATCTCGATAAAGCATACTCGCGACCGCGTCGATTCTCAAACCGTCTATGTGATATTGTGAAATCCAATAAACCGCGTTCGCCACCAAAAAATTGCGTACTTCGTGCCGCCCGTAATTGAAAATAAGCGTTCCCCAGTCTCTGTGTTCGCCTTCTCGCGGATCTGAATGCTCGTACAAATGCGTCCCGTCAAAAAACGACAGAGCGTATTCGTCTTTTGGGAAATGCCCCGGCACCCAATCCAAAATTACTCCGATGTTGTTTTGGTGAAGAATATCCACCAAATATTGAAAGTCCTGCGGAGATCCGAAGCGGTGATTTACCGCATAAAACCCTCCTACCTGATAGCCCCAACTGGGCACAAACGGATGATCTTGCACGGGCATAAATTCTACGTGCGTGTATCCCATTTCTTTTATGTACGGAACAAGAAGTTTGGCGATTTCGCGGTAATTGTAATAATCGCCTTCTTCGTTGCGACCGCTTTTTTTCCAACTTCCCAAATGCATTTCATAAATAGACATAGGTTCTCTATGCCACTGACCTTTGTCTTGACGACTCAAAATCCACTCCTGGTCGCTCCACTTGTAATTTTTGGTGGAACTTACGACCGAACCGTGATAAGGAAAAGCCTGCTGCGATATTCCGTAAGGGTCGGCTTTAAGAACCAAATGCCCGGAACCGGCTTTTCTTATTTCGTATTTGTAAACCGTTCCCTCTTTAAGCGCAGGGATGAAAATTTCCCAAACGCCCGAACTTCCAATCGGACGCATCGGATGGGCGCGCCCGTCCCATAAATTAAAATCGCCGACAACGGCGACTCTTTGGGCGTTTGGCGCCCAAACCGCAAAATGCACTCCTTCAACGCCGTCTATCGACATTAAATGAGAACCCATCTTTTCAAAAATATAGCGATTATTGCCTTCGTTGAACAAATACAAATCCTCGTCGGTAAGAACCGGAAGAAACGAATACGGGTCGGCGGTTCTTTTTATAAACCCGTCGCCGTAATAAATTTCCAGTTCGTATTTGAAAACTTTCTTTTTATCTTCAAGCAAGAGAGTAAAGACAGGCGTTCCTTCTATATGAAACATATCGGCGATGAACTTTCCCTTACCGTCATAAACCTTAACGCAAGCCGCTCCGTAATAAACGGCGCGAATGGAAACGCCTCTGTCGCAGGGATGCATACCCAAAATCGAAAAAGGGTCTCTAACCGAACTGCCGCACAACGCCGCTATGTCGCCGTCTGATAAAACTCCGTTTATATCCGCACTCATTTAAACCCTCCGTAGAAATTTTAAATAATAACCGTCAATAGCAAATATAACTTAATACCGAGACAAAATGCAAAGATTTTGTAATCTTTCGACAAACTAATCGACAAAGTGCGAAATAATATGTTTTTAATAAAAACTTGCGGAAGTTATTTATGAATAATGATTTTACGTTAATTTTTGATACTTATGATTGATTTTTCGTATTTGCTTTGAACATTATATTATTTTGCCCTGATAACATGGAAAATATATGTTTTGAGAGGTGGATATTGAGTAAGCACGGTTGGTTTATAGGATCATTAGCTTTGAGTTGCATTCCTATTTATGCGGATTTCGTATCTTATTTTTTACATTCGTATTGTGGACTATCACCCAGAGATATTATGGCGGCGGCTATTTGTGTAGTTACTGTTTCTTATTTTGAAATCGACAGATATGGAAACTCTGCAGAATTTATAATGAAGATATTGTTTGTAGCCATTGCCGTGTTTGCTGTTTCTTATGCAGCTATGGGTCAGGATGCGACAAAAAGAGAGTGGTTGCTGGCTATATCATGTTTTTTGGGAATATTGACAGTTTGCTGCAAAGAGTTGTTTTTTAAATCGGTTAAAGTAAAGGAGTCAAAAGATGGTTGAAGGTTTGATTATTGTTTTAGGTTTGTTGTTTTTTGGCGCTATGGGTTATACTGCCAAAAAAAGGAAAGAAGCGGCTATAGTGGAGTTGTTACCGGGGAATCATTCGCCGTCAGCGGAAAACATTGACATTTCTCATACAGTAAAAACCACCTATGATAATCTCAAAAGATTTGTGGCGGCTGTGTAATAATGGAAAATTCCGCTAATTCATTAAGGCGTTGGAAAGATGATATTGTTTTATTGATTAATGAATTCGTACAAGAAGTAAATTCTCAATACGCTAGTCTTATTACAGAACCGCTAACTGTAAATAAACGTTCATTGGACAGAATATGGTATACTTACGATAAAGAGCTTGAAAAATTCAAGAGAAAATATCTCAAAAAGTCGTCGAAAGATAAAGAAGTTAAGATTGATTATCACAAGATAACAGCGCTTTACTTGAAAGTGTTTCTTATATTTGAACCCATAAGATTGACGCATGAAGGGTTAGAGAAAAGAAAAGAAATTTCAGATATTCAATTTGAATATATTATGGATCACGCTAATGAAATATTCTGCGCTTCTCTGATAGAAGTTATCTTTAGGGGTAATGGATGGGACGACGACACAAAACGTCCAGAAAAACGATTGATGTTGTCGGATAAAGAAAAACGATGGTTGATAATATTATTAAATCATTATCGTATATACCCTGACACTATAGACGTTTTATCTTTGGCGCACACTGTTTATTATCTTGAACAAGCTCGTTTTCGTCTTCCTTAAATAAGGCTAATAATTTTCGAACCATTCTAATATGTTATATGTGTTAAAATGAAAAATGGTGAAACAGTATATACAATTTTACGTTTGATTATAGCGTTTACTTTGTGTTTATGCGGTTTTATTTTGACCGGATTAAGTAAGGAGAATTGATTATGAATGATGCGAATGCTATCGTTATGGTTTTAGAAGCAAAAAAACGCCGCAAATAAAACAAAAAATGGTCAAAATCAATTATTGTCAAAAATTCTCCGTATGCAAATTTCACGCCCTAATAATTTTAATTGAAAAGAAGATTATATAAACGCTTTGGAAGAGAAATATGAGAATATTCATTGTTACTTGAAATTCTTGAGTATTAGATGTCGTTTCTAAAAGAATAAAATAGGCGGATATTTCTATCCGCCTATGTCGTTTCTAATCTTTTAGCGATATAAGATTACTTAATCATTATCTTATGCTGCAACAGTGAAGCGCCGGCCTGTTTCACGTTAAGAATAAATATCCCTTTTGAAAGGTTATCCGTTCTCAAACCGGTAGCGTTTACGCCGTTTATCGCACTGATATTCTGTTTGCCGACCATACGACCTTGCAGGTTGTAAAGTTCGACCGAGTAATTTCCTGCGTTGAGACGAAGGTTAATCTGTCCGTTTCTTATTCCCGTAAACGCCAAAACTCCCGTCTTTTTATCCTTGACGTTGAAAATAGCGCTGCCGTTGCAATTCGGATCAAACGGATCACAGTCATCGCCCGGTCCCGGAATATCTACGTCATCAGGGTCAAAGCCCGGGGTAACTACGATTGGGTCTTCAAACGCCTGACCCGGTATAAGATTTACACTCGTAGAAACATACGGGTTAAAATTGACAGACCAATAACCGTTTCCGAGATTTTTCGGAGCAAGCCGCGGATTTCCTTTGCCTCCAGTATATTCGACATTCAATTCAGTCGCATCTATCTGCACGATAAACGAAACTTCGTCGTAATACATATTACCCGGATCATTAGAATTGTTAAGTGTAGCCGTAAGCGTAGTTCCGCTCAAATTAGCGCCGCTTACCGCGTTTGCCGTCATACGATACGTAACCGCTTCCGAAGCGGTATAGACAACCAACTCTTTCGCATCAATCTTTTGACTCAAATAATCGTAATGCGCTCTCAACTGGAATTTGGTGATACCGCCCCACCAGCCGCCCATTTCCTTTGCAGGAGAGTTAATAGGCCACATGCTGTTGTGTTCGTTGTTGTACCATGCGCCTTCGGCAATATCCGCTACGGCGTGGAACTCACGAACCATATAACCTTTTGTTTCAATGATTTTATCTATCATTTCGTTTAATCCCAAACGCACGTGAGCGTTATCGGGATATACGTAGCCGGCACCTTGTTTAGAAGGATTCCAATCACTTTTTTCAATATAGAAAGCATCAAAGTCTATTCTATACGGATGGAAGAAATCTCCCGGCATCGGAACACCGGATTTTGCTCCTCCGCGCGCAGCGGGAATTCCGTAATCTTCCAATTTTTTGTGAGACGTTTCACTATACGCGTCCATAGGATAACCGAAATACTCGCTTTTCTTTCCGACTCTGAAATATTTACCAGGGTTCTCAATACGATCATAAATTTTCTCGTTAATTTTATCGTTCGCCTGTTTCATATTTCTCTGCATATCCGTCGCATCCCAAGCACTGTAACACATAATCTTGGCGACAAATCCCGGAGACCCTTGATCAGCAGCGACATATTGGTGCGTCCAGCCGTTTCCGTATTGCGTTAACTGTGCTATATCGTACCAAGTAACCCCCGTAGCGGCGATTTTACCTTCGTTTACAATGTCCGCTCTTGAATAATCAAGGTCGGGATCATCAAGCAAATTAGATTTTTTCGTATATTTCACATACGCTTTTTTCCCGCTGGGAAGAGTAATCGTTTCGGTTCCGGCTTTCGCCGTAACGACAGGTTCTATAACCAATCTGGGACAGCCAGTACCAGATTCTCCTCCGCAAGCGTCGCCGCCTACGGGTTCGGTGGAAGGAGCGACGGCTGTCCAGTAAGGCGTAGCTTTAACCGTAACCAATTCACTTTCAAAATCAACCGTAGCCGGAACGGGCCATGCTAGTCCGGCTTGCGAAGCATTTCCCCATGTTCCGACAACCGTAAGTCCGCGTATAGCCGGAGGAATCGACGGATCATGAGAGGGAACTACCGTCGTAGGGTAAAACCATTGCCACTGGTCTGCGGCGGAAGTGTGGTCCCATGAGTGGTTAAACATTTCATGTCCGTCGGTTACCATTTTAAGCGCCAAATCCCATTCCGAATCGTCCATCATATCCACATACACGCCCCAAGACTGCTTAATTTGTTCGTATTTGGGTTCACGTCCCAGTAAATAAGCCGGAGTTACCGAATTATTAAACGGCATAGAACCTATATCGTCGTGAGTCATAGAGTATGCGCCTTTCGCGCCGTTTCTCCAAGTCGCTACAAACGGAGCCGATTCGGACGGACTGTTTCCGTCCCAACCCTTCCATTGGTAATTCACTTTACCATTGCCGGTTGCCGAAAGAGAATTGACAAGCACCCAAGGAGACGTTCCGCCTTCGGAACCAGTTTCTCCGGGTTTGTCACCCTTTGTCCAGAATTTAGTCCACCACCAAAGCGTTTTACCATTCCAAGTGCCGTACGAAACGGTATCACCCTCAAAATTTGCGTAATTGCCACTGTAACTAGTGGCTTCGTTCCACGTACCCTTGTTTGAATAAGTCGCACGAGTCTTCGGGGAATTACTCAAACGCTCTCTTTCCCTGTCGATCTGAAATCTCGCGTCATACATCGACGGCAAGTGAGCGCACACGACGGTCGCCGCCGCGGCTACGGCCGACAGCGACAGAATCAATTTTTTTTTCATAAATTCTCCTTTTTTTTATAAAAAAATTCCCAAAATTTCACCAAATTATTTAAGCATTATTTTACTGTTCAATAACAATTCCCCGGACTGCTTCACGTTGAGAATAAACATTCCTTTCGCAAGATTATCCGTTCTTAACCCCGTGGCGTTTACTCCGTTTATAGCCGTGATATTCTGTTTGCCGACCATACGACCTTGCAGGTTGTAGAGTTCTGCGGTATAATTCCCCGCTTTCAAGTTAAGCGCGATCTGTCCGTTTTGAATTCCGACAAACGAAACCGCCGCAGGTTTTACCGCCGTTTTGCCGTTTTGGTGTTTTATCGACGTCCAGTCGATATATTCCTCGCCGCCTTCTACGCCTTCCCAATTTCCGTTGGGAACGAGGTTAATTTCTCCTTCGGACCTGAAAGGATTAACCGAAACCGACCAGATTTTACCTTCGCCGTCCATTTTGATCGGTTTTCTGCGCGGCGCGACGTTCGTTCCTTCTCCGTCGTTATATTTTGCCGCCAAAGTATTGCAAGCCGCGTCTAAAGCGACGATCGCCGAAATTTCGTCGCGATATTTTTCAACTATGGTTTCGGTAGTCGTAAGGTTAAGTTTATAGTTGCCGCCGTCTTTCGTCAAACTTGCGTTTTTGGCGGTCGCGTTAGCCGTCATTCTGTATTTAACCGCTTCGGACGGAGTATAAACCACAACTTCGCGATTGGTTATTTTTCTGTTAAGATACTCGTAATGCGCTCTCAACTGGAATTCGGCGATACCGCCCCACCAGCCGCCTCTGTCCTGTCCGGCGTCGTTTACGTCCCAAGTGTCGGGATTGCCGCTGTTATTGTACCAGTCGCCGTTATCGCTTCGAATATCGGCTACAGCATGAAATTCGCGAACCATATATCCCTTTTTGGCGATAACCTCTTCTACCAACTGGTTCAATCCCAAAAGCACGTGCGGATTGTGTGGAAACACGTAATCTCCGCCCGAACTCTCCGCAGTCCAATCTTTGTCCTGAATGAAAAACGCGTCAAAGTCGATTCTATACGGATGGAAGAAATCCCCCGGCATCGGAACTCCCGATTTGGCGCCGCCTCTCGCCCCGACAAATCCCGCGTTTTCAAGGTATGCGTGCATATCTTCGGAATAAACGTCGAACGGATAACCGAAATATTCGCTTCTTTTGCCGTTAACAAAGTAAGGCGTCGCGCCTACTTTACCGTACAGATTGTCATTAATCAGATTATTCGCTTCTACGACGTTTCTCGTCTTGCCCGCCGCGTCCCATCCGAAAGAACTGTGTACTTTCAAAACGAAACAGGGTCTGCCTTTGTCGTCTTTGGTAAGATCTCCGTTGTAATAGAACGGATACTTGCTTTGAATATCAGGCAAATCAAGCCAGCCGACAGTGTTTACCGCCACTTTACCCAAAGACTTGTTTACGTACATTTTCTGCCCTGTCTGCGAAATCGTGACTTCCTCCGTTCCGTTTTTGGTCACGATTTTCATAATTCCTCCGTTGGGCGCTTCTTCGTTCGGACTTAATCCTTCCCAATACGGAAAGGCGTAAATTTCTACAAGATCGTTGCTCGCCTTAAGCGTATCGACCCAAGTGCCGGGTTCATAGTTCGGTTTCCCCAAAGGACCGTCCCATGCGCCGTTTCTGTCGGTTATCGTTTTTGTTCCGTCTTTATTGAACACTTCAAGATCTGTCTCTAGAGACCAACTTCCTTGAGCCATGTGATAACTGATTCTCCACGCGCCTACGACTTCAAGCCCCTGAACGACATCCGGGATGTCCGGGTCGGTTGAAGACAGCCTCTCTCCAGGATTATAAACGCTCCATCTGTCCGCCGCGGAAGTGTGATCCATCGAATGGTTAAAAATTTCGTGTCCTTGTTCTACCATTAATTTCGCCTGCGACCAATCCTCTTCGTCCATAGCGCCGACATACGCGCCCCAGGCCTGTTTTATTAACGGAAAATCCTGCGCCAAATCCCAGCCCGGCTGTATGGATTTGTCAAACGGCATTCCGCCGTCGCTTCCCAAATCGTCGTGAGTCATGGAATACGCGCCTTTCGCACCGTCTCTCCAAGTTGGAACTACCGCCCACATATTACCGCCTTTGCCGTCCAAATCGCCTAACCAGCCGCTCCATTGATAATTAGAAGTTCCGTTTGCCGCCGCCGAAAGCGAATTTATAAGAACCCATGCAGAAGTTCCGCCTTCCGGAGGCGTTTCACCCGGCACGTCGGAACTTGTAGGAGCGAATTTCGCCCACCACCAAAGTTTTTTCCCTTTCCAATCGCCATGCCAAACCGTATCTCCCTTACCGATTGTAAAATCGCCTTTGTAAGTCCCCCCCGCTTCCCACTCGCCTTTGTTTGAGTAACTGTCCGCTCTTGTTTCTCCACGAAGCCCGCCGCCGATAACCGCTCTCGCGCCGAATCCGGTTTGTCTTGAACGCAGACTCGCGTCATGCGCCGGCGGCAAATGTGCAAACGAAACCGCAATAAACGAAAGCGTCGTTAAAGCCGCCGCAATACTTTTTTTTAACATAAAAAACCCCGCTGTTTTGTTAATTCTTTAGCATTTTATTATATACCCAAAAGCCGCCGCATAAAAACGACCGTTTTTGTACCACGTTTATATATAAGAATAATAAAATAACTTTATTTTTGCACGTTTTTTTTTGTTATATGCACATTTTTTTGTCGTAACGTCGGTTTTTTTGCAAACTTTTATATTTTTTAACGGTAAAAAAACATTTTAACGAATAATTTATTCGTATGCAAAAAAATATTTGACCGTGCATACGAAAATATAGTATTATATGTATCGCAACATAGTTGAA
>JAIRUI010000101.1 GCA_031254455.1 Chitinispirillales bacterium
CTTGTGCAACAGACACAAATAACCCTCTATTATCTTATATTGTTCTATTGTTAGTTCCATAATCGGTAAAATAATTTTTGTAAATGATATTTGTCAAGGGTTAGTGTGAACACAATGTAGATTGATCTTTATCTAACAAAATTTCTAAATCTTTGAATAGTACGCTATTAAATCTATCATTTAAGTATTTGAAAAGTTTATTCAATTTTTTTGGCTGCAGAATTAACCTGCAAAAACATTCTCTTTTATCGTTTCTTGTTATGCCTGTTATATAATCTGTATTAATTTTAACTTCTCGTCAATCAAATATCTGATAAATATCAATCTCAAAATCAATGAATTAGCGTGATTTTCTGGTATATTTAATTTTATCAACCGTTCCCTAACATCTTTAATATTTTGAAAAAGTTTATCATTTATTCTTTTTCGAGTTTCTTTAGTTTTATGTTAAATAAAGTAATCTTCTTGTAGCCATTTCCAAGTAGCGCCGCTTTGTAAATTCCAAAACGAAAATTGTTTTTCCAGTTCTTCGTCCGATATATCAATTTTCTCTAAACTATTATCTTTTTGGGTGTAATTTAAAGCATTATAGACACTAATATCTTTGTCTTTTATTACAAAAATTACAGGAGAATTATCAAAAGACCAAACTTTTTTGTGAATATCGGTCTCTATTTCTTCGTTGTTTTCATTTGTCAGATCAAAAAATAAAATAAATGGTTGTTTGTTAAAAACATAAATAGCATCTGGTTTAATCAGTTCCAATTTTTTTTGAACATCAAAATGCAATAATACATCAAATTTGTTTTCCTTATTTATAAAAAAAACGGCACCTGAATCTTTTAATTCAAGTTGGGCAAGCAGATTATCTAAGTTCTTTTTTCCCATTCTTATAATATATTCTCCGTTTTTTTGTTTAACTTTTCTCAAATCTCTTTTGCTTATCATTTATCAGATTATCGCTAACATTATTTCGATGAAAATCATATCTGCTTTTCATCGTTCGCTAAATATATCAGCAGAGAAAATACCAAACAAATTACGGTTACGAGCCAAGCGTTATCCAAATTGTTCAGCAGTTTTGTTATATACCTTACGGCATACGTGGATAAAAAACCTATTCCGAACGCATAAACGAAAACATAAACGGCGAAACGAATAATAACGTTCATATTATGCGTAATTTTTTTTGCCGCCTTGCCTATGTATATTCCATAGATGGCGATAGTGGTCGTGACTATGGCGACAGAAACCGAAACCGTATGCGAACGCAACCAATTTGCGACATAGTCCAATATTTGAACGCCGTTGATCGTTATAATTTCATGTAGCATAACTTCGACACCTATTCTTTACAATTCTTGTCTTGCAAAAGCCTACGCCGCGCTAAATGCCAATTCACCTTTTGCGACCAAAACGCCGTCAACCTTAGACGCCGCCTCAACCATAGCCATTGCGCCGACAGCCGTAATAATTTTTACTTCGGTTTCAATCGTATCGCCCGGCACAACAGGTTTTCTAAACGACATGTTTTTTACCTTGCCTAAATAATATACCTTGCTCGTATCAAATGAACCCGCAGATTTTGAAAGCAAAAAACAAGCCGCCTGCGCCATGTGCTCAACGATCAAAACTCCTGGGAAAACCGGCTCGTTGGGAAAATGCCCTTGAAATTGCGCTTCATTAATCGACACGTTTTTTTTCGCGACAACGCGCTTATTTTCCTCAAATTCCATTATTCTGTCAATCAACAGAAACGGAAAACGGTGCGGCACAAACTGCATAATCGTTTTAATATCAAAAAGTTCGCTCATTTTTTCTCCTTAATTATTTTACGCAAAGTGTAAAAATAATATTTATGTTTAGATAAAAACCGACTTATTTCGCTTTTCTGTCGATAAAAAGAAAAACCGCTCCGGCAAGCGAGCCGATAATTCCTGCGACCGATGCAAGAAATTCCATAATTGTCGCGTCGCCCACGGAAAAACCGGCGGCAAAAAATATCGCTCCGGCAATTGTAGGAATTACTCCGAAAGGAAGCGGAACCATCATTAAAATCGCGGTAATCGGAATAATGACAAAATAGTAATGAATAGTATTAAATGTAAAAATCCCGACAGCGACCGCGCAAAATATATGCGTTGATATCCTAAGCCCCTGAATTAAAAGCGATAACGAAAAAATCTGCGGCAACATTTTCGCATCTAATTTATTTTTCCTATCTATATATACCGAAGAGACAATATTCTTGATTCTTTCGGCAACGTTTGTATTCGGGAATTTAAGAAGCGTCTTCGAAAAAGCGTTTTGCGCCGATTTAGAGAATATTAAAATAAATATAATTGCCAATATAAACGAAAAAAATATGAGTAAAAGTATAGTAATCCGTAAATCCTTGTTGCTGCCGAAATTTATCGCGTTTATGATAATTGAACCGACAATTGCAAAAACCGACAATAAAGCAAATCCCGCGAATCTGTCTAAAAATGTCGCGGCAAAGGCCGGTTTCGCTCTGTTTTTTTTGTGTAAAATCGCTATCTTAAAAGAATCTCCGGCAATAGTTCCCAAAATGAAATTATTAAAAAACATTCCCGTATAATATATTTTTAGAATTTCAAATCTCGACAAACATGCACCACGATTTTTCAAAATTATTCCCCACTGCCAAGCGCCGATAAAAATTGAAATTACATGTACAAAAATAGCGGCGGCAAACCAAAGAAAATTAGCTTTTTTAAGAGTATCGGTAATGTTTGAGAAACCGATACTTATGTCAATCCACCAAAAAACTAAAATTGTTACTGTAAGTTTTGCCGCATAAGACAATATTTTTTTCGCATTCATAAGCCGAAAATATTATTTTCTACGATAATTTATTGGAGAAAAATGAAAATGCCATATAAACATTCTATAGTTTTCGGACCGATTTTATCCAGGCGGCTTGGATTTTCTCTCGGAGTAGATATAATTCCCATGAAAACCTGCTCGCTTGACTGCGCTTATTGCGAATGCGGAAAAACGACATCTCATACGAACAAACGCGAAGAGTATGTTTCGATAAAACAGGTTATTTATGAACTTGACGAATTTTTAAACGAAGATCCGCCGCATATAGACGTAATTACCTTGTCCGGAAGCGGCGAGCCGACGTTGAATTCAGGAGTCGAGAAAATAATTTCACATATAAAAACAAAATATCCTCAATATAAAGTAGCGCTTCTCACCAACGCGGTTTTGCTTACCGAAAAAAGCGTTCGTAAAGAAATATTGAACGCTGATTTCGTTCTTCCGTCGGTCGACGCGATTTTTGAGAGCAGTTTTCAAAAGATTAACCGTCCGGTAAGCGGCGTTTCCGTCAATTTTGTTTTGGACGGACTTAGAGAATTTGTAAAAATTTATAATGGAATTTTGTGGGTGGAATACTTTGTAGTTCCTAAAATTAACGATAGTGAAGCGGAACTTACCGGTTTCAAAAAATATTTTGAAGAAATAAAGCCTGCAAGAATACAACTTAATTCCTTGGATAGACCGCCGGCTTTCAATTGGGTTAAATCTGCGTCCATAGAACGTTTATTGGAAATACAAAATTATTTTAGCCCGCTTCCGGTAGAAATTATTTCGCGAAATTTCAAAATTTCAACTGAAAAAAAAGTCGCGACTTCCATCAAAGAAAACATTTTGAAAACCGTAAGCCGCCGACCGATTACAATTGAAGATATTGCGGCTGTTTTCGGACATTCAATAAATGAAATTCAAGAAATTTGCCGACAGCTTGAGGAATGTAATGAGATAGAAAAATACATATTAAACGGACAAATTTATTTTAAGGTGAAATTATGAAAATAATTTTGGCTAATCCGCGCGGATTTTGCGCTGGAGTCGATACCGCTATCAGGATTGTCGAAGCGGCGATTACGAAATACGGAACTCCGGTTTTTGTTCGTAACGAAATCGTACATAACCAATCCGTAGTAAATTCACTGAAAGAACAAGGCGCCATTTTTGTTAAAGACGTAAAAGAAGTTCCGGATTCTTCGGTTATAATTTTTTCCGCACATGGAGCGGGAATTGAAGTTTATAAAGAAGCGAAACAAAAAAATTTGACTATTTTGGACGCATCGTGCCCGCTTGTGAAAAAAATCCACAACAACATAATAAAATATTCTACGGAAGGAGCGAAAATAATCTTAATCGGACATAACGGACACCCCGAAGTAGAGGGACATCTTGGACAGATTAAGGAAAAAATATATTTAATAAACCGTCCGGAAGATATTAGGAATTTGCCGTTTGCAAAAAATGAAAAACTTGCATACATAACTCAAACGACTTTGAGCAGATTAGAATCAAAAAGCATAATTTCCGAATTAAAAAATAAATATCCCAATATATTAGGACCAAAAGACGGAGATTTATGCTATGCGACTACAAATCGTCAAAAGGCGATTATGAATTTGGCGGGAAAAATTGATTTGCTTTTGGTTGTCGGAAGTCCGAATTCGTCTAATTCAAACCGTCTAAAAGAGCTTGGAGAATCTTTGAACATCCGTTCATACTTAATTGACGAACCGCAAAATATTGATTTTTCATGGTTCGTCAATGTTGAAACTATAGGAATTACCTCCGGAGCTTCTGCGCCGGAATATTTGGTTCAGGAACTAATAAGCAAGATTTCTGACGAATTCATAATAGACGAGGTTGAAGAAATAAGTACGATAGAGGAAAAAGTAAGATTTCCTATGCCTGAAATGTTGAAATAAAATACAATTTTTTCATTCCCATTCAATAGTCCCGGGCGGTTTGTGGCTAATATCGATAAAAATATCGCCTATTCCTTGAATTTTGCGCGAATTTTCTATAATTTCACTGACCGCCGCTTGCGACAAATCGTAAAACCTCGCCGTCATCGCCTCGTTAGAAACTATAGGGCGCAAAACGATTGTTTCATTTCCTTTTGAATTGACAATCGGCAGTAAAACTACAGGCATTTGCCAAATTTTTTCGTATTCTCCGGCTGAAATTATCGCATCATTTACAATTTTATCAATTTCTCGTAGTTTTTCCAAACGATTTTTCGTACAATATCCTTCTACAAGCCGATATTTTTTGTCGCCGCATTGATTAGAAAGCGAAAAAACAACACGATTTATTGATTTTATTTGATTGGTTATAGCAGTCGAAACGTTTTCCAAATTAAAATAATTATAATTTCCGAAAACCGCCGCAGGATGAGCGTAAGTTCGACTGTCGCCTTGCACTCCAACTGAACGTATGGGCAGCCGTATCGCTTCAAAGCCGAATTTTGCGGAAATTTCGGACAACTTTTCTTCTTGTTTTTCGTTTTTTTCTTCTTCGTTTTCATCGCTGCACAGACATCTGACGCCAAGTCCAGGTCCGGGGAATGGGTGCCGCCATACGAGTTTATGAGGGATGCCCAGACTCTCGCCCAATTCACGCACTTCGTCCTTGTAAAGCGATGCGAGCGGCTCAACCACAAGCCCCTTTTTTATCAATTCTAAAATTATATCTACACGATTGTGATGAGTTTTTATCCTGCTTGCTAACTTTGTTCCCGCCGATTCTATGGTATCTGGATAAATAGTGCCTTGCGCAAAAAGCCATTCATTTTCGTTTAATCCCAAATTTTCCT
>JAIRUI010000102.1 GCA_031254455.1 Chitinispirillales bacterium
GTTGAAGAGAGACGGTAAAGTATATACTCAGATAGTAAATAATTGTTCAATGAATGAGATAATACCAATAATAGAAGAACAAGCAAACAAGGACGCTACTATTTATACAGACGGCTTTAGACCTACGACGGCTTAGCAGATTACGGTTACAAGAAACATTATAGAGTAAAACATAGTGATAATGAATTTGCTCTGGGACACAATCACATTAACGGCATAGAGAACTTTTGGGGTTTGTGTAATGTCAGATTATCAAGGTTTCGCGGTGTCCATAAACACAAGTTTTATTTGCATTTAAAAGAGTGTGAATTTAGATATAATCATCGTAAAGATATGTATAAATATCTGTTGAAAATAATAAGAGAAAATCCACTAAAATTATCTTAGTTTTTACTATATGTTATATTTGTAAACGGCATATTGTATTTTAGTAGGAAAGTGGTAATAAGTGTGAGAAAAATTACTAACTTTTTATGCTTAACTTATCTTGAACCTTTCCTTAATATTGGCGATTTATTTTATTGGCGTTACCGTTACAAAGGAGAAAAAATTAAAGAATTGATTGACGAATTGAAGACGGAAATAGTAGAGACGTTAGGGCTTGCGGACATTTCGGCTTCGGATATCGACGAAAACGAGCGGCTCGTTGGCGGAAATTTGGGAATCGACTCAATCGATACGCTTGAACTTATAATAATGATGGAGAAAAAGTACGGAGTAAAAGTGCCTAACGTTTCGGTCGGTCGCGAAGTTTTTTCGAGTGTCGCGAGTATGGCTAAATATATTTCGGAGAACAAAAAATAATGGGAATCCCCGTCGTTTCCGCCTTTTCGTTCAGTTCGGCTAAAAATATCGACGATTTATTTGACGGGAAATCATTTATAGATGTTCAAAATGAATTTTTAGATAAAGACGCAAATAAAATGCTTTGCGGGAGAGTTTCGTGTTTCGGCAAAAGCGATAATTTCAGTAAAACCGAAGAATTTGCAGACAAAACTATCGAAACTTTGCTCAAAACCGCAGGTATTTCTTTGAAAAATTTCAGCGATTACAACCCGTTTTTACTCGTAGGAACAACGGTCGGCGGAGTAGATAGAACCGAAAAAGAGTATTTGAAAGTAAGAAACGGGAATGAGATAAATCTGAAAAATTTTGAACGGCACGGCGCGGACAGTATGACAAAATTTTTAGCGCAAAAATATGGGTTTCGTCGGTTTTTAGCAATTTCGACCGCTTGTTCTTCAGGGCTTCACGCAATAGGTTTGGCGAAAAAAATAGTCGAAAGCAAAAAATCGGATTTGGTCGTAGCGGTCGGCGCCGACGCTCTGTGTGAATTAACGACAAAGGGATTTGAATCGCTGATGTTAGTTGACAAAAACGCCTGTCGTCCGTTTGACAAAAATCGCGCGGGAATTTCTTTAGGCGAAGGCGGCGGCGCAGTGATATTGTGTTCCGAGAACTTTGCAAAAACTACAAACATTGCCCCCCTCTCCTCCGATAGAGTTTTTATTGCAGGATACGGTTCGTCCTGTGACGCTTACCATGCGACAGCCCCAAACCCAAACGGCGAAGGAGCCGTTTCTGCGATAAAAAAAGCCATAGAAGATGCAAACATTTCTCCGAACGATATAGATTGGATTTGTTCGCACGGCACAGGAACGATAGACAACGATTTGGCGGAAATTAAAGCGTATCGAGCGGTTTTTTCCGAAAAAATTCCTCCGTTTTGCTCGTTCAAAGGCGCTATAGGACACACGCTTGCCGCTTCGGGAGCGATTGAAACCGCTTATGTAATTGAGGCTATGAAGCGGGAAATTATTCCCGTGACGGCCGGTTTTCACCAAATAGATGAAAGTATAGGAGTATCGCCTACAATTAGAAAATTGAGTAAAAAAGCGAAATTTGTACTTAAAACCGCTTTCGGTTTTGGCGGGAATAATGCGGCGGTAGTGATAAAAATGCGGTGAAAACGGGGGAGAGCAAATAATATGGCGCTTAACATACTGAAAAATATAGAAATAAACGAAAAAAATTTAAATGAAAAATTAAATTTGCTTCCGAATTCTCTCAAACGAAAGACGCCGAAAGTATTTCAACTTGCGTATTTGGCGGCAAGAGAAGCAATTTTAGATCTGAAAAAACCGCAGGCGATAATTTGTGTTTCACCGTTTGGCTGTCTCGACGAAACCGTCTCTTTTTTGGATAAACTTCATGACACTAATTTCGGTTCGCCCAAAGATTTTGTCTTTTCGGTTCACAATTCTCTCGGCGCAATGCTTGCTAAAGAATTTGAAATTTTGGGACCGAATTTGACTATGGCCGCGGATAGCGTCGATTTTGCAGAATTTTGCGCCGAAATACTTGAAGAAAAGATTGTTTTGCTTGTTTATTTCAACGATAAAAATGAATTTGCTCAAAAAGTTCTTGAAAAATGCGGCAAAGAACGCCAAGGCGGTTCTTTTGCGGTTGCCTTGCTCTGTGAAAAAACGTTTAGCGGGATTTTATGAATAATTTTATTAAATTTATGGCGGTTTGGACGGTTTTGTTTGTAATTTCCGTTAAAATTGAAAACATTTACTTGATATATGCGGTCGTTTTTTCATTTTTCACGGTAATGTTTTGCGGAGTAAAATTTTTGCCGCTTAATTTTTTTGTAAAATCCGTCTGCAAAGTCAAACCGTCGCCAAAAGATACGATTTTTCTGTCGTTTGACGATGGGCCAAACCAAAATATTACGCCGAAAATTCTAGAACTGCTTGATAAATACAACCAAAAAGCGTCATTTTTTGTTATTGCCCAAAAAGCGAAAAAATACCCTGAAATTGTAAAAAAAATAGTCGAAAACGGGCATACTCTCGGTTCGCACGATTTATATCATCGTTTGACAGACAATTTTCGTAGAACCGGACAAATGTTTATGGAAATCGGTGAAAGTGTAAAAATTCTTGAAGAAATTTCCAATACAAAAGTTAATTTTTATCGTCCTCCTGTAGGGCTTTCAAATCCACACTTGTTTTTTGCTCTAAAAAAACTTAATTTACAATGCACAGGCTGGTCGAAATCCGTCGGTGACGCCAAAAACAGAATCGTATCCGCGATAAAAAAAATTCCGAATTTGTACAGTGCGAAAGACGGAGACATAATTTTACTTCATGACGATTGTCCTGTGAAAAACGAAGTATTGTTTCTGCAAAATTTGGAAGAATTACTTAAAAATTTTGAGAAAACAGGTAAAAAATCGGCAAGAATCTGAACATTTTCTATTTCTTTTGGGCGTTGTAATATCTTCCAAATTCTACATCGGCGGACTTTATGTGCCTGACAACCCAATCGATGATGGATTTGCTAAGGTCTAAAGTGAATTTCGGCGAAGGTCCGAATTGGGCGAATTCGTTTTTTATTCTCTGATACTCGTTTATAAGCATTTTGTGCTGTCCTTTGTGCCACTCGTATTTTGGGTATCCGCATCGCATTTGCAGTCCTTCTTCGTCTCCGAAATGTTTAACGATATAATCGCCAAGCATGTCGATTGTTTTTTGTGTTTCTTCATTTGAAACTGAACGTGCGCCCATTGCCGAAACGTCGTTTATTCTATCGATCAATTCTCTGTGCTGGTCATCGACTTTTTTAACTCCGATTTCCATATCTTTTGATAAAGTAATCATAATTTAACCTTTCTTTGAAAACAAAAATATACCATAATTCACAGAAAGTACGCAAGAGACTCTAATCCAAATAGTATATTATCTTAAGAACTTTCAATCCACGGACAAGGTAAATAAATGTTTCTATCGTTGTCAATAACAAAACCGGCAGCCGACAACAACCCTCAAAACGTTGTAAAGCCGCTTCTCAAGCGGAAAGAAGCGGGGGGGGGGGGGGGGGTAAAAATTATTTTTTGTTTTTCCTGCGTTAAAACGCATTCTAAACGCCTTTACGGGCAATCTAAAAACAGCACGGTCTCAAGTCAAAAAATCAACTTGCTTTAATAAATCGTTTTTACAGCATAACGTCATAATTTTGTTTTATACTTTCTTAAGATTTACAAATCTCCGTTCGCAAAAATTTCATATAAAAATATGCAGTTTAAAAAAGACAATGCCAAATCGCCTAATTTTAGATTTTTTGCGTTTGCGCTTTGCACATTAGACCTCTTGCGAAATCAATAATTTTTTAATTGATTATGGATTTTTCTTGTTTGTTTTTTAAATTATATTATTTTCCACTCTATGAAATACGAAAACATAAAAAATTACTCCGACG
>JAIRUI010000103.1 GCA_031254455.1 Chitinispirillales bacterium
ACTTTAAGTCCGTTATCAAGCACGGTATTATCATTCAAAACAAGTTCTATGTCTCTATCGGACGTATAAATCAAATGAATTACCGCGTCCGCGTTAAGAGCGCCCGCGTCAAAAGCCACGCACATTTCCGCATAAGGCCATTTATCATTTTTTCCATCACTTTTTTCAAGTGTAGCTGTCCAAGATATTTCTCCGTCTTTTATTTGTACGTTTGTCATCGTAGCAAATTCGGAATGATAATACCACGCGCCGCATGTGAGGCCTTCGCCATCATCTGTAAATGTAAAATTCGGATTTACCCATGGGGTTTCTCCAGAACTTGATAAAAGGTCCAATCCTTCAGCTGGTTCTACGGGATCATCACCACCGCCTCCATTATTATCGCTTCCGCAACCAACAAAAATTACGCTCGCGATAAACATGGCGATAATGGCGAGAATACTTTTCTTTGAAAAAACGTTCATAATAAAACTCCTTAAATAAAATTAATTAAAACACACAAGGAAATCCGTATCGGTAGAGTAATATAATAAATAGTTTAACAGACCGCCGTATTTTTTGAGAAAATTACAAAAAAAGTTTGTAAAAGTTTTTTTACTCTTGACAAAATTATTTCCATTTTTTACTTTTTTCAATTGAATTTTATGATTACTCCCACGATTTACGGAAAGGTTAAACTCTAAATGATTAGCGCAGACAAGTTATTTTCAAAAACAAATAGCGATTTGACATGGGCGTTATGGAATTGGAACGGGAACGTTTGCGTCGAAAGTATAAAAAAACAACTCGCTTCTTTTGTAAAAGACGGATTTAACGGAATAATTATTCGTCCCTGTTCAAATATTTCCTGCGGGTTTATGACCGACGAATTTCTTGAATTTTTCACGATAGCGCTTATTTTGGCTAAAAAAGAAAAAATACACGTAATGTTAGCCGACGATTTTAACAGACCCGCCGATTCTTTGTTTTACTCAACGGTCGCAAAAGAAAAAAATTACAGAAGCGAGCGCTTAGTTCTGTCTAAAAAAATATTTTGTAAAGGCGGCGCCAAATTTGAATTTGAACCGGATATTTTTTCTCAAAATTATATAGCGGCTGTTCCAGCCGAAAGCCGAAAAATATCTCTTGCGGGTTCTACGGTTATTTTTGACGGGAAACATTTTGACAAATCGATTTCTTGGACCGCTCCTGCGGGAAACGATTGGCTTATTTTGAAGTTTACGGCGGAGTACGAAAAAAACCGCGATTCGAAATACATTCCGAACATGTATAATATCAAACTCGCACAAACATACTGCGGCGGCGTTTTGCAAAAAATCCTTGAAACGGCGAGAAGCGTCGATAAAACTACGTTTAAAGGGTTTATGTTTGAAATGCCGGCTATAATACCTTGCGAACACGGTATTCCATGGGACAGAGAAGTTATAGCGTCAAAATATTTGTCGCGTTTTAAAAAAGATATAACGGCGCTGCTTCCGGCGCTTTTCCTCGACGGAATTGACGACGCTTTGTTAAAATGCCGTCCGCACATATATAATTTTTTGTGGGAATCGGTTTGCGACAGGTTTCCCGCGATTATTCAAAAATGGTGTGAGCAAGAAAGCGTTCAAATGTGGTTAATAAGTCAAGACAGCGACATGAGAAACGTAAAATGCGACGGCGTGCATACGGTTTTGCCTTCCATAGGACAAAACGCCTGCGGAACAGCGTTCAGGTCGGAAAGTCATGCGAGCCAAACGGCGTTTATTATACAATCCGAAATCAGCCGTTCAAACGGAATAGAGACAATAGGAATCGTCGGACGCGACAGCACTATGAAATCTTATTCCATAGGCGAATTAAAGTCGATAATCGATTGGCAAATACTGTTCGGCGCGGATAAAATAGTTATAGACGGATTTTATCTTAATCCCATTCACCGCTACGAAGATTATGCGCCGCCCGGAATCTCGTTCAATCACCCGGATTACCGATACCTAAAAGATTTGGTAGTTCAATGTAAAAGGGCGCTTTCCATTAATTATGCAAGAAAAACGAGCGAATTCGGCGTCGCTATAATCTCGCCGTCTCAGTCGCTTATTGCGGATTATACGCTGGGAGACAACGCCGTTATAGACGAAGCGATTGAAACGTTCTTACACATTATATACGATTTACGAACTTATCAAATTCCGTACACTATCATTACCGAAGAGGATTTTGTAAAAAACGAAAGTACGGAAATCACCGCCGAAGGATATGTTAAAACCGCTTGCGGCTTGTATTCAGCCGTCATTTTACCGTATGTACGGCTTTTGAATAATTCTTTTTTTGCGCAAATCGAAAGAATGGTAATAAAAAAAGGAATAGTTTTATTTACGGAAAAAAAACCTGCGGGCACTTTTGACGAAGGACAAAGTGAAATTTTTGAAGTGCGAATCAATAGAATGCTTAATTCAAATATTCATCATTGTATTGTCGGAAACGTTCCCGACATCGTTGACTTAATTATCAAATCAAACGAAAATATCGTCAAGCGCGTCCATATTGAAAAAGGAAACTGCGGAGTTTTAGTTAACCACTACCCTATCGATAAAGATTTTGTAACTACTATATTCAATACTTCAAACGAAAACGTACCTATTGAAATCACTCGTACGGAAAATAAACATTTTTTGAAAGTAGACGTTGAGAACGGACAGTTCGTTAATGTTGACAGCGCAGAAGATAAAGGAAGTTTTTTTAATTTTTTGATTCACCCCAGAGAGCAGATTATTCTTTTGGAAACAACTATAACTAACGTTAAAACTTTAGAATCTCTTACGGTTCAAAAACTTGACGTGATATTACCGGAATATTCTTCTAATATCGGAAAAGAACGTGGAATTTTTGAAACAGAATCGCTGAACAGATTTCCGCTTTCCCGATGGAAATCTATGGTAAGCGTAAATAGAGACAGAAATATCATACATTACAATTATGAAGCGGTGTTTGAGTCCGATTGCAATCCCGAAACCGCAATATTGGTATTTTATGATAATATTCCCGACTGGGAAAAAATACTTGACGACAGATTCAAAGTAAAAATTAACGGCATTGAAGTTCAAAGGATGAATCCGAATTCTTATCCGCAGTACGTTGAAGATCCGAATCTTTTGGCGTACGATATTTCTTATGCGATAATAAAAGATAAGACAAATTTCGTTTCAATACGGAAATCAAGCGATGCGGATTTGCCGGATCCGATAAAGTATCCGCCGTTTGTCCTGGTTTCGTCCGCGGTTGAAAAAGGACAAAACAATTGGAAAATTCTTGACGTTGCGGCGGCCAAACAATGCGCATGGGATACAAAAGGATACCCATATTTGATAGGACGCGGTTCTTCTGTGTATTACTTTGAAGCGCCGAAAAATTATCGCCGGATCGTTTTAGCGTTTGACGATTTGTCGGGCGCTACCAATATTACGCTTAATGATAAAGATTACGGCGAAGAAGAAGACTTGCCTGAAGAAAGCGTTAAAAAAACGCCTTTGTCGCATATGATGATTTTTCCTCCGTATAGAGTTGATATAACGGATTTTGTTAACGACAAAAGAAACATATTGACACTTACGTCGTCAAATACGTTGACGTCGCAAAACCGTCTTGAACCGGGTAAAGGCGGCGCTGTAGGAAGCGTATATTTGGAAATAATAATGAAAGAGTAAGTTGTTTTTTACGTTTACTTTCTAATTCTTTAAAATTTCTATAGCGTTTTCCAAGCCGACGCTTCGTGAACCTTTAAGAAGAATAACGTCGTCGTTTTTTGATATTTTCTGCAGAATATCACCTGCAGATTCGGCATTTTCCGCCACAAAAACGCTTTTATCGTCAAATCCTGCCCGCAGCGCTGCGTCTGCTATTATTTTTGCACATTTTCCGACAGTAATAAGACAGTCTATATTGTAATTTACAAGCGACTTACCTAATTTTTCATGAAGTTCTTTTTCATAATCTCCCAACTCGCCCATACTTCCCAAAACAGCTATCCGTTTGGCGCAAGCGGGAATATCGTTGAACATTTTAAGAGACGTCTGCATTGAACTCGGATTTGCATTGTAACAATCGACTATTATTTTTCTATTGCCGATAACCTTAATTTCCCCGCGCATATTTGAAGGTTTTAATTCCTTTACCGCTTTTTGCACGATTTGTCTTTCTATTCCCATGGAAAGCGCTAAATAAATTGCCGGTAAGACGCTGTAAACCGCATGTATTCCAGGCATTGAAAGTTCATATTTGTTTTGATTGAATTCAAACGAATAACAGCCGTTTTCGTCACAAATCGTATTTTCGCCGCGAATTTGATTTCCTTCTTTCAAACCAAAATAAAACGCAGGAATTTTGTCGATTTCGTTTTGTTTAACGCTTCTTTCGTCATCGCCGTTTAGAAGCAAAATTCCATCATGAATTGAAATAACCCTTGCCAGTTCAAATTTCGCTTCAGCGGTTTTTTCAATGCTGCCGAATAGTCCTACGTGAGCGTATCCGATATTTGTGATAATTCCCATATCAGGCTTAATTATCTGCGCCAAATCGGCAATTTCCCCGGCATGATTCGCACCGATTTCAAAAACGGCGATTTCTTCGTCGCCTTCAAGCGACAAAATAGATAACGGAACCCCTATGTGGTTATTGAAATTTCCTTTCGTCCCGCCGATTTTTAGTCCTTTACTCAACAATTCTTTCAGCATGTCGGCGGTAGTGGTTTTGCCGTTAGAACCGGTTACGGCAACTATAGGAATTCCTAAAATTTTACGATACTCTTTCGCCGCTTTTTGAATTGACGAAAGGACGTTATCGACAAGCAATAAATTAAAATCTCCAAAATTTCTACGATTTTTACAAAACCATTCTTTTTCTACTACGGCGGCGACAGCCCCGTTTTCAAATGCGGAATTTATATAATCGTGTCCGTCTTGATTTTCACCTTTAAGCGCTATAAAGATATCGCCTTTTTGCAATTTTCTGCTATCCATCCAAACATTGTTAAACTCTAAAATTCCATCGGCGTCTCCTATTTCGCAGTTCATCCATTTGGATAAGTTAAACAAAGATTTTTTTGTCAACTTATTACTTTTGTAATGTTTGCATCCGTAACTCTCAGAATGTTTATGTTCTCTCATTTTACCCTTTTTGTTAAAATATTAGTCCCGTGTTTGCAGGAGTATTTTGAGGCGGCGGCGTTCCAAAATATTTCAAAGCGTTTGAAGTGTCGCGGTTTTCGCCGACAGTATGTATGCTGCACTTATTAGGAAAAATTCCCGGTAAGAAAACTTCCTTGTAAGGATTAGGGCAATAATTATTTGCCAATTCGTGAGAAATCGGACAAATTTCTTGGATTTCCAAACTATCGGATTCAAAATTTTTAACTTGCAAATCCCTATGCAACGATTTCATTACCGGAGTCCAAATCGGAATTGCACCGCGGGAACCCGTGATTCCCATTCCCATCGGCAGGTTTCGGTCGGTCCCAATCCAAACCCCGCAAGCAATTTGAGGAGTATATCCTACAAACCATGCATCTGTGTAGTTGTTCGTTGTCCCCGTTTTTCCGGCGGCGGGACGTGTAAACCCGTTATCACGAATGCTTGCTCCCGTCCCACGTAGAATAACGTCCTGCATTAAAATCGTCATAAGTTCTGCGAGTATCGGCTCAATAACCTGTTGTGCGGAATTCTCGTGTCGGCTTATAATTTTTCCGTTCTTATCGACAACCTTTTCCACAAAATACGGATCAGGCATAAGCCCTTGATTTGCAAAAGCGCAATACGCGCGTGTAATCTCAAAATTAGTCGCCTCGCAAGTTCCCAAAGCTAATGCCGGAACAGCCGGAAGATTATGCGAAAATCCCATGTTTTTTGCCAATTCTACGACTTTTTTCGGTCCTACGTCCTGAATTACTTGAACCGCTACCAAATTTACAGATCTTC
This sequence comes from Chitinispirillales bacterium, assembly GCA_031254455.1. NCBI lineage: Bacteria > Pseudomonadati > Fibrobacterota > Chitinispirillia > Chitinispirillales > Chitinispirillales bacterium. The sequence continues at coordinate 5,952 of JAIRUI010000103.1, forward strand.
GCAGCGCTTCGCGGATTGTCATATCGCCGTAAAATTTTTTATCAATATTTTCCGGACGCCAAACATCGCCGCGAGTTTCGTCAATAATTGTGATCGGTCTGTCGGCAATTACGCTCGCCGGAGTATAACCGTTATTCATCGCCGCAGCATAAACAAACGGCTTAAACGCCGAACCGGGATGCCGAACTCCCTGTAACGCTCGGTTAAATTTCGATTTCTCAAAATCTCGTCCTCCTATCATAACTCTTACCGCTCCCGTATTTACGTCCATAGCCAAAACGCTCGCTTCAATTTTACGAAGCCGTAAAGAATCAGGAAGTTCGTCAAATAATTTTTCATTTTCCGAATAAAGCGAATCAAAATTACTTACAGTATCGTTCCTGTTTACGCCTATCGATTTAAACAACGCGGCGTTATTTAACAAAAAACGATCGTTTTGCATTTGTTGAAACCCGTTTAAATGCTCTTCTACGGCGACTTCCGAGGCAAATTGCGCTAACGGATCCAACGTAGTATATATTGAGAGACCGCTATTGTAAAGCATATCCGCGCCGAATTTATTTTCCAATTCCCTGCGAACTTGTTCTATAAAGTACGGAGCTTTCCCGGTAACGGTAGAAAACGGATTGGAAGGAATAGGCATTGCGTCCGTTTCGGTAAATTCACTTTTGTCAATATATCCTTTTTTAAGCATTCCTTTCAAAACGGAACGCCGACGTACGGTTATTCTTTCAATATTTTTTTCTTTGTCCGGACGATAATATTCCGGAAGTTGTATTATACCGGCCAAAACAGACGCTTCGTTTAAGTTAAGGGTATAAACGCTTTTACTGAAATATTTTTGAGCCGCGGCGGAAAAGCCGTACGTTCCGCCGCCCAAATATATAGTATTAATATACAATTCGATAATTTCATCTTTAGTGTAATATTTTTCTATTTGAACTGAGGTCAAAATTTCGCGGATTTTGCGTACAATTTTTTTTTCTTGCGTAAAATAAATATTTCGCACCAACTGCTGCGTAAGCGTTGACGCGCCCTGTCCGTAATCATGTTTTACCAGGTTAACTAAGGCGGCGGAAATAATTCGTTTCGAATCGACACCCCAATGTGAATTAAATCTTTTGTCTTCAATTGATATAATCGCATTTTTTAATACATCGGGAATACTGTCTAAAGAAACCCAGAATCTACGCTCAATGCTGAATTCGTTAATTAATGAACCGTCGTTAGCATAAACTTTGCTCACAAGCGCCGGTTGAATATCCGCCAATTCATGCGGTTCCGGCAGCATTTTGTATGTATTTAATAAAACTGCCGCGATTGTCATTATAAAAAACGCCGCAGAAAAACAAAATAAAATAACTGCAATTATTATTAAGGGAGTTATATTTATCATTTTTGAATTTTGTTTATCCATTTTTCCTTCTCCTGAATTATTCTTCATACGCATCATTTGTCAATACTAATTATTTTCTTAATGCGAACGCCCTTTTGCGCCTTTTATTATTTCAATTATCGTTTCATCGTCCTCTATGTTTGTATATCGTTTCATCGTCCTCTATGTTTGTAGAACCAAATACCGGAAACGCTATAAGGCAATTATTTCAAAAATAGTTTTTTTAAAGACGTACATTTTGAGTTTTCGTATTTATAATTAAAAATTTAATCGTTTTCGTTAAACAAATCTTCCAAAGAACGTGTTTCAAACCGGTCTGACGTAATATAATTCTCATAGTTTTTATAAAAGCCGTTTTCTTTAACGGCAATCCCGGCTTTTTTCAAAAGCCCTGAAGTGATATATTTGTGCATTGATTTTCCATCTGCCGCGCCGGTATATTTTTTACTTCCTTCGCCTACGCAAGCGATAGTAACGTCGGTAATTCCATTTGAAGATCCGAATTTCTTCAAATCTATCCGCAGAATAGCGTTCCAAAGGCAATAATTTGTTTTCTCGAAATCGTTTCCCGCGTCAAACGGATGTAAAATATCGTCGCTTGTACCGCTTTTGGCAATATTTGAAAACGTCGTTTCATCAGTTTCCAAAATGTCAAAATCAGAAAGTCCGTCATAAAGTCCGCAAAGTCGATTGTGCATTCCTAAAGCGGACGGAGTAATTTTGCTCAAATCCGAAAAAGGACGAACTTTCGTAACAGTGTCAAAATTTTTGAGCTTCAAAACCTCGTCATACATAATAATCTCATCAATAAAAAGCGACGGATGTTCTTTTGGATTTTGAATTATCTCGTTATTTTGGAAGATGTTATATAAGTGTATTTGTTCCAATAGTGTAAGTTCTAAAGTTCCCAATGCGACCGAATATGTCAAATCTGAGAAATTGCCCGTATTTGCTCCGACAACTCCGGCGATTTCTTTGTAAACGCGTACCCCCGTAATAGTTTTTCCGGCAAATTCGGTTTTCATTCTATCCAAAATTCCCAAACGATAAAACAACTGCCCTAACAAAAAACCGTTTTCGGTAACATTCCCGTTTTTATCAAAAACTTCCCGTGAATTCAGCCGATAAAGCGTTTCAAGAGCCAATACGTTATTTGACGACGTCAATAAATCAAATACGAAATTTTCTCCCGCCAGTTTCCCGCCGGAATTTTTTATTTTATACGGCACATTTTTGACCGCCGAATTTTTGAAATATGCAAAATTATCTTTAACTTCTCGCGCCCATGCGACATCGTCCGAAACGTCTTTAGTATCGTCAAACATTTCGTTCGGCATAAATATATCCAAATCAAACATAAGCGCGTTTAGTATAGGTTTTGCCGTGGACGAACCGTTAGGAATCGGTCGAGAAAGCAAAGAAACCGCCCGTGAACCTATTTCATCATGAGATGAATATGCAAGCAATTTTCCGGTTTTGCTATCGATAATCCCATAAGCATAATATTGTTTTTTTTCAACGCCGTTTACTGTGTCTTTTCCGAAACCGCGCGTTGAAACCAAACTGTCAAGCGCTCTTTGAAGCGGCAAATCTATCGTCATCGTAATAGTCAAATTTCCTTTTTGACGAATAAGTGAATTTGAATTTAATATGTCAAAATGCGAAAGCGAGTCTTTTGAATACCCTATTTGATGTAAAAATTTTAACCAATAAATATTAGCTAAATCTATCAAATGTTCGTTTTGGGATACAATTTGTTTCGTTTTTGCAAACGACAACACATCAATTTCTTTAAGAACTTGCGCCGCTTTTTCATCATCCCAGCCAAACGCTTTTTTAATTCTGGGCATGTCGATTCTGCATTGATTTATTATTTTGTTCGGATAATTCATTCCCCATTTCACCATCCGTGAAATGTAAACAGCTTCAGCGTCAGACAAATCGTTTACCGATTTTCCCCAAAGTTGCGTCGTAATATCTTGAATCCCCACAAGTCCGTACGACGAGGTTATGCAGTGATTAAAATAAACTTCCATAATCTCTTTTGGAGAATACTTTTTTCTAAGCGCGCCGGCGATACGGACTTCCTGTAATTTTCTGTCGGCGCTGCGCGAAACAAACCTTTGCCCGCCGTTGTCTAATTGTGACACGAACATTTTCGCGACTTGCTGCGTAATCGTGGACGTTCCGGCTGGACGGAATTTTCTTGTTTTTACAAAATCCACCCCCGCTTTCAAAAGCGCTCTTATGAAACTGCTGTAATCAAATCCATAGTTGTTGGTAAAAAATGTTTTATCTTCCGCCGCAACTACCGCCGTAATTAAGTTGTTCGGAAACGAATCAAACGAAACCCTGCTATGGTCGGTTAAAATTTTGGCTATTTCCAATCCGTTTCTGTCTCTTATTTCAATTTTGTTTGAATATGCGGGAATCTTGTTGAGTTCCTCGACAATTTTCAGCGACGGATAATTTTCAAGTGCAATCCCGTTGATTATCTCAACTTTTATTGAATTGTTTTGATTCGCTCCGGCGACTTTGTTTACCTGCTTTTGCATTTCGTCGTCCGTTAAAATATCTTTCCATGCCGCACCAAACGAATTTGAAAGTAATCCGCGGTTATCCAAATCTATAAGTTTATCCGCCCACTTACTAACGTAACGATAAGCAAAAATTTGTCCTAAAAAATATCCGCCTGCCGCAAACATCGCCAAGCAAAAAATCGTAATCATAGTTATTATTATAACTTTTTTCATAAACCGAATATAATTTTTGCCGCAAAACACCGCAAAATAAATTATTTTTTCAAAAAAAAACAGAAACGGACGGCAATAAATTATGGCTTATCTTGTTTTTGCAAGAAAATGGCGACCAATGTCGTTTGACGATGTCGTCGGACAAGAACACATTACGAATACGATAAAAAGGTCTATTTCGGCGGATAAAGTAGCGCACTCTTACATTTTCACCGGAACACGCGGAGTCGGAAAGACCACTACGGCGCGAATTTTAGCGAGAGCGCTTAATTGTGAAAAAGGTCCGACTCCAGAACCTTGCGGAGAATGCGGCAGCTGCAAAGCGGCTATAAGCGGCTCAAATTTTAATGTCGTAGAATTTGACGCAGCGTCGAACAGCGGCGTAAACGATGTCAAAGAATTGATGGAATCCGTAAATTACGTTCCAGTAGGAAACACAGGGAATTCCCGCGTTTTTTTGATTGACGAAGCGCACTCTCTGTCCAAACAGGCATGGAATTCGTTATTGAAAACGCTTGAAGAACCGCCGTCAAACGTCGTTTTCATTTTTGCGACAACCGAGCCGGAGAAAATACCGCAAACAATTCTTTCACGCTCAATAAGATTTGATTTTCGCCCGATTGGCGAAGAGGCGATTTTTAAGCAGCTGGCAAAAATATGCGACACGGAACTTATTAAATTTGAAGAAAATACGTTGCGTTTGATAGCGCGAAAAGCGAACGGAAGCATGCGGGATTCTCTTTCGCTTTTGGAACAAGTGCGTTCCTACTGCGAAGGCGATTTAAAAGAGCGGCAAGCCCGTGAAGTTCTCGGGCTTATTTCTGTTGATACATATGTAAAAATTTTAGAATTTGCCGACCAACGCAAAATTCCCGAAATTTTGGAAATTTTTGACAATTCGCTTAACGACGGTTATGACATTTCGGAGTTTATAGACGGACTCACGGAATTTTTACGTTCGCTTTTGTTTTTTTCGATAAAGGGAAATATGCCCGAAGACGATTTGGCAAATTCCTGCAAATCGCTTTTGGAAAAATACTCAGAAGGCGATATTATACGAATAAGTGAAATGGCGGCTATGACTCAAAAGGAATTGTATTATTCATCTTTTCGGCGGTTCGCGGCTGAGCGGCTTCTTGTAAAAATAGCAAATATCGATAAAACCGTTACTATTTCTCAACTGCTGGATTTTTTTAAGAAAAGTGAAAACAGCGGCGTTCAACAACCTGAAAGGCTTGAAACGGCAAAATTTGAAAACGACGTTAAACCCATAGAATCTAAGATTGTTGAAAAACAACCGCAAATAGTTACAAACGAGCGGGATTTTCATATAAAAAAAACCGAAACAAAAGAAATTGTAAAAAATTTGGAACCGAAAGTAAACGAAAACATTGAAACGATTATGCAAAAACAACCTATTATAGGTCGTATTATTGAGAAATTTGATGGGAAATTTATAGATTGAGAGGTTAAAGATGTCCGGTGTAATGCAAAAAATGATGAAGCAGGCGCAAAAAATGCAAGCGGAGTTTCAAAAAACGCAGGAAGAATTGGCGCAAAAACAGATTGAAGGAACCGCAGGCGGCGGTATGGTAAAAATCACTATGGACGGAAACGGGGTTTTGCAGTCGGTAAAAATCAACAAGGAAGCGGTTGACCCGAATGATGTCGAAATGCTTGAGGATTTGGTAGCGGCGGCGTTCAAAAACGCAAACGATCAAATTAAAAAATTATCCGACGATTCGCTCGGAGCAATTACCGGCGGACTTGGATTGTCGGGTTTTTGATGATTCCCAAACATTTGCAGGAATTGGTGGACGCTATACGGATTTTGCCCTCGGTAGGTGAAAAAAGTGCGTTTAGGATGGCTTTGTATTTATTGGAATTGCAAAATGAAAATCCGCTGAAATTGGCGAATGCAATAATAAATGCGAAAAAGAACGTTATTCACTGCGAAATTTGTAACGGACTTTGCGAAACGTCTATTTGTCCGATTTGCAGCGACCCTGACCGCAATAGTTCCATTATTTGCGTCGTTGAGCGCCCTTCCGATATGTTTGCAATAGAAAAAAATAGGCGATTTAAAGGAGTATATCATGTTTTGGGCGGGTTGATTTCTCCAATTGCCGGAATTACGCCGGATAAATTATCGTTAAATCTACTCAAAAAACGTATTGAAAGCGGCGGAATCTCCGAAATAATTATCGCATTAGGATTCACCGGCGAGGCGGAAACGACGACTTTTTACATACAAAAAACACTGACTGGGTTGCCGATTACCGTCTCAAAACTTGCACAGGGTTTGTCGTCGGGACTTGAAATAGTTCACGCCGATCAAAACACGCTCGTTCAGGCGATCGATAACAGAAAAATCATTTCAAGAGGTTAATTATGAAAGAAAAATTTATTTCTATTGTACGAAGAATTTTCTCGACATGCTTTTACGTCGGTTATATTCCCGGTCCTGCGGGAACGTACGGTTCGTTTTTGACTGTCGCTTTATTGTATCATTTTATAGATATAACGCAATTTTGGTTCATAAATCAGAATGCGCATCTGTTTCTTTTGGGATTTACAATTTTTGTTTTCGCAGGGTTTTGGCTTTGCGCCGACACGTTAAACAATTTTGGGAAAGACGATCCGAAAGTCGTTATTGTTGACGAAGTCGCAGGACAAATCATAACGTTTTTATTTACACCGCTTTCAGCGCCCGTACTTTTGACCGGGTTTATTTTATTTCGTTTTTTCGACATAGTAAAGCCATACCCCGTTCATCTTTTCGAACAATTGGACGATGGCGTCGGAATTATGACGGACGATGTTGCGGCGGGAATTTTGAGCTGTATTTCACTTAATTTATTATTGGTCGGTTATGGATTTATTGCAGCAAGAATATAGTCAAAACAAAACCTACAAAAGAAAATACATAAGAAAATGAAGAAATTACATAGCCCCGTTGACAACCGTACGAAGCCAAATATTATTTTCTCATTGAAAAAATGACTACAGATTTCAGAATAGGGTTAGACGCGATGATTGCACCGAATTGGAATTTACTCTTTTCATCCCCGCATATACACGTTATAAATCATTATTTCTCAAGAACTTACACACTTCAATGTCAGATTATCGTTCAAATAAAAAAAGAAACAATTAACAATTTTGCTTATTTGATTACTCCATAACCGGAGATAAATAGTCAAAATTATTGATTGTTTTTATATTAAAATTTGGAGGTTTCTGTGTTTGGTAAACTCAGTTTAAGCAAAAAGATCGCCCTTGGTTATCTTTTTGTAATATCGGTTATGGTTCTGTTGTCGTTCGCCGTTTCAATTTCTCTCAAAAATGTAGCCGATAATTCAGACATTGTGGCGAAAGAGTTTAACCCGGGCGTCGAAGTTTTGAGTGAGATGTACGATGGACTGTCAGAATTCTTTTATTGCGGAAATTACTACTATATATCGCAGGAAGACAGTTTTTATCTTGAATCGGTACAACTTGAGAAAACTATGGACGATATATTTGTAAAAATTTACGAATTGCTTAAAACGTCAAAACATTTAGTACTATTGCAAGACGGCGTTGACGGACTTTACAAAGGAATTAACGCTTCAAAAAAATACTTTCATTCTCTTAACGAAAGTTTGAATGAAAAGAAACGACTCAATGAGTCATTGACAAATAACGGAGAAAGTATGATTGAGCGGATTAAAGTTTTGAAATCAAAATTCCAAACGGAAACGAAAGAATGGACTGCTGTTTCAAATGCCGAAAATTGCGCCGTTTCAATGCAGTTTAACCATTTGATTTTCAAAACTAATCGGGAAGCAGGCAAAAAAGCTGCGGAATACAAGGCTCTGTTGCTTGAAAATTTGAAAACTCTCGAAAATTATAATATTCCTTCCGATTCAAAAATTAACTTGGTAAATATATTCAAAATTGTAGATAGTTATACTTCGGAAATGGATTTACTGACTGTCGAACATCTGAAATCGGAAACGCTTTTTCAGGATTTTTTATTAAGCCAATCAGTTTTGGAAGAACTTAACGACATATATTATGCAGACAGCGAAACCGGCGGAGAAAACGCAAAATTTGTTTCGGATTCGTTGCATATTTCAATTTTAATTTTACTGACAGGTGCGATACTATCAATTGTTTTAGGAACCGTTTTGTGCATTATTATTACCAGTTCGATCGTTAAACCTATAAAGGCGGCTATCAACGGACTTTCGGAAAGTTCAAGTTACCTTACGCTGGCGGCAGGGGAAATTTCAAATACATCGCAGGAAATGGCAAACGGAGCGAACGAGCAGGCAGCGAATTTAGAAGAAATTTCATCATCGCTTAACGAAATTACATCTACGACCAAGCAAACCGCCGACAACGTCAAAAATGTGGACATTTTGGTTAAGGATAGTGTCGATAAAGCAAAAGCGAGTCAAGACGTAATGAATCGCCTTCAAAACGCGGTAGTGGAAATTCAGCGCTCAAGCAACGAAACGGCTAAAATACTAAAAGATATTGACGAAATTGCTTTCCAGACAAATCTTTTGGCGCTGAATGCTGCGGTTGAAGCGGCTCGAGCCGGCGAATTCGGGAAAGGATTTGCGGTTGTCGCCGAAGAAGTTAGAAATCTTGCTCAACGAAGTGCGGAAAGTGCGAAAAGAACAGCGCAGCTTATTGAAGGTTCGCAGGCAAGCAGTTCACACGGAGTAAATTTGGCAAAAGAAACGACGGAGGCGATTGGTAAAATTACGGAAGCGTCAAACAAAATCGCCATGATAGTTAATGATATTACAATCTCCGCTCAAGAGCAGGCGCGTGGAGTTTCGCAAGTTAATTCCGCTATTAGAAGTATGGACCAGATAACGCAGTCAAACACTTCGGGTTCACAGGAATTGGCCGAAGGTTCGCAGGAATTAAATTCACAGTCGCTTACGATGAACGGCTTGGTGGGCGATTTGGTTGGTGTCGTCGGCGGTGAAACGGCGAAAACCGAAAGGTTGAAACGTCATAATACAATGGTAATGGAAAGAAAAACGCGGCATATAAAGAAAATATCAACCGATCGTAATTTACCGGAGAAATTTTCGGATTCACGAACATTGATTTCGTTTGACGACGATAAATTCGGCAATTACTGATTTTCTATAAATTTTCTATTGACAAAACTTTGTGATCAATAATAAAAAGAATTATATTTTTTCATTCGTAAAAACTACTTTCGGATAGTTTTACAAGGATAAAACTCACGCAATCTTTTACGGAATTTTCTTGGGGGAAAACCGGCATTTCTTCCGAAATAATTCTCGCACGCGTCATTTGACTGCTGTCGGGAAATTCATAAGTCATTCCAAGCATTTTCATAAACATTATCGCACGTATGGAACTTTCAAAATAACCGTCTGCGCCAAACTCAAACTGCGAAAAACCTATCACTTCACCACGAATGTAATTTGCAGTTTTCTGCGGCTCACGCTTTCCTATAAAGGCGATTGCATTGATTTCGTTTTGGTTGGCGATTTTTTGGATTTTAAAATGTATTTGTTGCGCTAAGAAAACATCCTGTCGAAATCTTTCACTATCGCTATAAAATAAAGCCGATGAAATTTGTGATGAATTTAAGGCAACCACAAACGCTAAAACCGTAAAAATACAGGCATATATCTTTTCACTTCTAGAAATTATAAAATAAAAAAGGAAGCCAAATACAAACGGGAGCGTAAACAACGTCCGAAGCGGCGGTTTGTTACCAAGAAATATACCTATCAACAAAACCGACAACAAAATAAGGATCGCCGCTGAAAAATAAACTAAATTATTAATCTTAATTTTTTCTCGAAAAATATATATTAGAAATATAATTGAGAGCGGCAGTAGAATTATTGAACCGAAAACCGTAGATAATTCAAAAATTCTGTCACTTATTGATAACCCCGTTGTTATCGTAGTCTGTGAATTTGTTATAAATAAAGATGAAATTATTGAATGGATCAACTCTATTTTTGCGAAAGTCAGGATATATATAAAAGCGAAAACATTAAGTAAATTACTCTTTACTGTTTCAAGATTCCAAGTATTCATTAAATATAAATATTTTTCAATTCCAAGGGCTAAAATAATTAATTTCCCGACAAGCCAATAAATTGTTAGAGAAACAATAAGCGCGATAAATATTTTTAATGGTAATTTTTTATCGAAATCACTTCTTTGACACATGAATAAAATTGCAACCGCAAATCCGAAAATAAACAAAATCGCAAAACTTTGATAAATACATATAATAAAAGCCATCAAAATAATAGCAAAAATTATTGTTTTTTTAATCCTGTTCGTGAAACCTTCAAACAATAGAATTATCACAAACGGTGTGATAAAAATGCCAAAAAATACTTCCGCCGATTGAAGTGCAAATTGTAAATTCTCAGCCCAAATCGGTGACGTTACTGCGATACTTACAAATGCAAATACAGGTATTTTCTTGTCGTTTTTTTTATCAAAATATGATAAGAAAAAAGCCCATGAAACTGCCGAAAATACAAGAAAAAGCATAGATATAAACGTGGAATAGAAAGGATTAAATAAATTTATGTTACAAAGAGTTTTGAGCGCCACAAGAGCAGTTCTGCTTATACCTAACCAATGGATAATACTTTCGTTCTTGTTTGCAATAAATCCTTCCGTATCAAGACCTATTGTAAAAAGGAATATCTTTGCCGAAAATGCAACAAATACACACAATGTCGAGAATATAATTAAAAAAAAATTTTGTTTAGCATAATCCAAAATACTGAGAAATAGGTGATGTTCGACTAAAAGCCGTTCTTTTTTCTTCATTTTACCCAAAAAATCAAAAGCCATTACAAATTTCCTTTAAAAAACAAGCATACATTGAAAACATTGGGAATTATATACATCCGTGACCAAGATCATAAATAACCTAATTCCTCAAGCCTATTTATGATCGCATTTATCGTGAATACCTAAATATATACATGTTGGTTTACTATGTGGGTCAACTTTATCGCCAAGCAATCCAAAACTGGACAATCTGGATGAATGATACTTTCCGATACAGTAGTGTTACCTTTTGCAAGCCATGTGTTTTTATCAGACTTACAAATCCCATTTTTACGTTTTAATTCCACATCGCCTCCAATTACAACAATTTTGTCTTTAATTACAAAAATACTATTTGTACAAAAGAATTACCCACATTCTCGACAAGGTATTCCATTTCAAAAATAAAAGAGGAAGTTAATTTTTCGTATTCCCAAGTAGATGAAAATCACCAAAACGATTAACTCATTTCCTCATGGCGAGAAAATTTCGCATATGAATATAATCGTTTATGACAATATCGGCAATGTGGCATTTGAGACTGAGAGGAATTAGCGTAAAGACATATAAGTATTCAATGAAAATTGGAGTTAAGAGATAAGTACGGTACGCTTTACCGGCGGCAAATAATATTTTACCGTAGTTTTTTAATTATTGAGTATAATTATTTGAGTGTAATAATGCGTAAATATTTGATTGTTTTTTTGTCTGTCGTGTTTTTTGTTTCGTGCGGAAATAATAAAAAACATTTGTCTCCGCAGGAAGATTTTGAAGAAGCTGATTCGACAATGGACGCTCTTAGTGAAATTTCTCTATTCCCGCACATAATAAACGACAATTTCGAATTAGCAATATTGGCGGATTCTATGTTATCAATTGTCGAAGATTTTTCGATAAACGGCGATTTTGACGGTGCGCAAAGAATTGTGAAAATATTGTTTGAAATTCTTCCTTTGTCCGACGAAAGCGAGAGTACGGATTTCGACAAGATTTTGAATAGGATTGCAAAGCTTTATTCGGAAAAAATGCCCCCGGCGTATTTGGATTCTGTTCCTCAATCATTTACGGCGTTTGTTACTCGTTACCAATTCCAAATGATAATGATGGAAATTGACACTGCAAATCTTGATATGTTTCAAATCCCGATAAATTGCGCTAAAGGCTTGTCTTATGATGTTCCTATAATTTACAACAAACGAGTTCAAAAAGCGCTTTTAGCGTTGCTATCCGCAGAAAAAAGCGATAGAATGACACGCTTGCTTAACAGAAGTATGTTTTATCGTCCTTTTATGGAAAAAATGTTTGAAGAAGCTGAATTACCAAAAGATATTACTTATTTACCGCTGCTGGAAAGTGCGTTCAATCCAAAAGCGTATTCAAGAGCGCATGCATCGGGACTTTGGCAGTTTATTCCGTCAACAGGCAAAATTTTTGGACTTCGTAACAGTTATTGGCTTGACGAAAGACGCGATCCTATAAAATCCACCGTAGCGGCGATTGCATATTTCAAACGGCTTTATTCGTTATTTGACGATTGGTATTTAGCGTTGGCGTCGTATAATTGCGGTGAAGGTAAAATCAACAGATTGCTTCGTGAAGCAAAAGAAAAAAAATCGGATGCCAATTATTGGGACTTAAAACTTCCTACAGAAACCATGAATTATGTTCCTCTTTATATCGGTTATCAAATTATAGCAAAAAATCCCAAATGTTTCGGATATGTCATAGATTCTTCCATTGTACCTTTCCCTTATGATACCGTAAAAATTTCCGATTGTATAGATATGGGGAAAATAGCGAAAGGGTTGGGAATGCCTGTCGATGAATTACGTGAAATAAATCCGCATATAAAACAATTCTGTACTCCTCCTGACGTTAACAACGTAACTCTTTATATCCCGGCAGGTAAACAGAACGCATATAAAACATTTTATGCAACACTTAAACCGGAAGATAAAGTAAAGTGGTATAGATACAAAATAGCTTCCGGCGACAATTTAGGCTCTATTGCAAATAAATTCGGAACAACTATTCAAGCGATTAAAGACATGAACAGAATGAAAAACAATACTCTTGTCGCGGGAAGATACATACTGTTGCCTTTACCTGAAAACGAAACGACGGCAAAAAACATTATAAAAGCCGATGAAGCGGCGAAAAAAAACGTCCCTATCCGCCAGATACAAAAGCCTACAAGTGAAGATGGAAAAATAAATTATGTGATAGCTTCCGGCGAAACGCTTTATTCGATTGCAAAACTATACGGAATTTCAGTTGATAATATTTTGAAATGGAATCCTAACATAAAACCAAAATATCTTCGTGAAGGTGATATTGTAGTTATTTATATGAATAAACAAAATACTGCAATGGGTAAAAATACGGAAAACTTACAAAAAATGCCGCCACAATCTGAAAATCCGCATAAATATGTGGTTCAAAACGGCGATAATTTATTTCAAATTTCAAATAAACTAAAAGTTTCACTTTCGGATTTGATTTCTTGGAACAAAAAAGACAACGATTCTCCGATTATCTATCCGGGCGAAACACTTGTTTATTACCCGTCGAAAAATTCCCCAGTCGGTACATCTGGTAATATAAAGGTAATAAAACCGTCAGTCTCCGGAAATTCCAATGTTGTTGAATATCTCGTTAAAAACGGTGACACTTTTTATAGTATAGCAAAAATGTTTTCGTCTTCGGTAGCGGAATTAGAAACGCTAAACAACATTAAAGCCGGTAACTTGAAAGCGGGGCAAACAATAAAAATTCTCGACAATACGCCTAACTTTTCCGTTAATCCGAAATCCAATTACAGCGCCTCGTCGGAAGAAACTACGACATACCGTGTTAGAAGCGGCGACACCTTTTACAGTATAGCAAGAATGTTTTCAACCACAACGGAAAAATTACAAGCATTAAACAATATGAAAGCGAACGATTTAAAAGCGGGGCAAACAATAAAAATTTCCGAAGGCAACGCTTCAATCGCATCAAAACAAAACACTTCTTTTCCTTCAATTCAAACAATCAATTACAAGGTTCAAAACGGCGATTATTTGTATAAATTAGCAAATAAATTTAATGTTTCGGTTCAGGAAATTTGTTTGACAAATAATTTTTCTCAAAATCGCCAACTCATTGCAGGTGAAACTATCAAAATTCCGGTGAAGTAGGAGTTAAATGAAAACAAAAACGAAAATATTTTTGGCGGTGTTTGCGTCATTTGCGTTACTTTCGATTATAATAGGCATTTCAATGGCAGGTGTTGAAAGTTCAAACTTTCAGTTCCCTAGCAGCTTTTCAAAACAAGTAGGTTTGGTAAAAATCGAAGGAATCATTAACGAATCGAATCATATCGTCAAAAAAATAAACGGATTTCGCGACGACGACAACATAGCGGCTGTTCTTTTGAGAATCGACAGCCCGGGCGGGGCGGTTGCACCGTCGCAGGAAATTTATCAGGCGGTAAAAAATTGTGCGGTGAAAAAACCTACAATCGTAAGTATGGGAGCCGTTGCCGCAAGCGGAGGATATTATATAGCAAGCGGTGCAACACGGATTTTTGCCAACGGCGGAACACTCACCGGAAGTATCGGAGTCATTATGGAATTTCCACGATATAATAAACTTTTGGAAAAGATAGGCGTTTCAATAGAGATTCTCGCCGCCGGAAAACTCAAAGACGCGGGAAGTCCGTTTCGAGAATTGAATCAGAACGAGCGCGAATATTTCGACAACCTTTTAAAAGATACGCACAAGCAGTTTATTGATGATGTTTGCGACGGTCGAAGTATGGAATTCGAAAATGTAAAATTACTCGCAGAAGGACAGATATTCACCGGAAACCAAGCGCATTCAAACGGACTTATCGATACTCTTGGGACATTTGATGACGCAAAAAATTATATTTTGGAGACTTGTGAACTTCCAGAAACAACGGTTTTTCTGGAGAAAAGCAAAAAAGAAAAATACGATTTTATGGAAGAGTTTTTTCTGAAAACCCCGATTAAAAATCTATTTTCCGGTTTTCATAAGAGTGGAATTTATTACATTTGCGAATCACTGCTATGAAAATCGCCGAACGATATAACGGAATTGAGATTTCCGAAATTCGAAAAATGAACGCTTTAGCAAAGAAAACCACCATAAATTTGGGGATCGGACAACTGCCGAACTTACTTCCAAATTTTCTACGTGAAGCAGGCGGCAAGGCGTTTATTGACGGCAAAGCGGGATACACTTCAAACATAGGCGATGAAAATTTACGAAAAGCGATCATTAAAGAATTCAACGAGGAAAACGCGCTTAACTTCACGGAAAATAACGTAATTATCACAAACGGTTCACAAGGATCTATATGGAACGTTTTCAGTGCATATATAGATTTAGGCGACAAAGTACTTTTACCGAATATTTGTTTTTCTGCCTATGAAACTGTGGTAAAGATTCACGGCGGAACAGTGATTTTTTACAAATTAACCGATGATTTTCAAATTGATCTCTTGGATTTACAAAAACAATTAAAACTTAATCCGGACACAAAATTCGTCTTGATAAATTCTCCGTCGAACCCTTGCGGAAGCGTTTTTGAAAAAGAAAAAATCAAAGAATTTTGCGAAATTGTCAATGAATACGATTGCTGTGTTATCAGCGACGAAGTTTACAACAAATTATATTTCGGTGAAAAACCGCACTCCCCTGCCATGTTTGCGAAAAATTTCATTATCATAAATGCAATTTCTAAACGTTGTGCGGCAACAGGGTTGCGAATCGGTTGGGCGATTACAAAAGAAGAAATAATAAAGCGATTGATCATAGCGAATCAATACACTTGTACTTGCGCAAATTCAATATCACAACTTATTGGGATTGAGGCATTTAGCGATGATTGTTTAAAGTTCTGCAAGAAAATTCGAGATGACTTAGGGCATAACGCAAATTTGATTTATGAAACGCTTAACAGCATTCCTAAGATTTCAGCAGTTAAGCCGCAAGGAGCGTTTTATTGTATGCCTGACGTTTCATATTTTGGAAACTCAAAAGAGGTTGCGGTAAAATTACTGGAAACTTGCGATATTTTAACGATTCCCGGTATTGCTTTTGGAATTAACGGAGATAAATATATAAGAATTTCCTTTGCCGCCGAAACAGATCTACTTAAAATTGCATTGAAAAAGATGAAAGCATTTTTTAATTAGAACAAATAGTATTTTCCTCGTAAAAAAAGGAAATTAAATTATGACGATAATAATACCAAATGATTACCATGCCAAAGAATCGCTTGAACAACGCAGGATTCATTGTATTCACGAAGCGGCGGCAAGCAAGCAAGACATCAGACCGTTAAGAATTGGGATTTTGAATATTATGCCGGAAGTAGAAAACTACGAATTTAATCTTTTGTTTTCACTTGGAAGAAGCATTTTACAAATTGAACCGATTTGGATAAAACTAAACAATCATGAATACTTCAGTTCCGATCAAGACCATTTAGAAAGAAATTACGTTTTTTTTAAAGATGCTGTCAAACAAAAGCACTTAGACGGGTTGATAATAAGCGGCGCTCCCGTAGAACATTTGCCGTTTGAACAGGTAAAATATTGGCAGGAATTACTCGAAATCGTCACATATGCAAGAAAAAATATCGTTTCAACGTTAGGAATTTGCTGGGGTGGACTCGCACTCGCAAAATATTTGGGGATTCCAAAAATTGATTATAAAGAAAAATTATTTGGTATTTTTGAAACGGAAAATATATGTAAAAGCCATGTGATAACCGGTGAAATGGATGATATTTATTGGTGCCCCAACAGCCGTCATGCAGGAATTTGCGATAAAGAACTTGAAACCGCACAAGAAGATGGGATTATAAATCTACTCGCTCGTTCCGCAGAAGCAGGGTACGTCATTTTTGAATCCAGCGATAAAAGATTTCTTATGCATTTAGGACATTTTGAATATGATGCCGACCGATTAGTCATGGAATACAAAAGAGACGTTGCAAGGGGCAAAACAAATGTTAAAGCGCCTAAAAACGTGGATCTAAAAAATCCGGTAAACCGTTGGCGTACGCAAAATTTAGAATTTTTTACTCAATGGATCAGATATGTTTATGAAAAAACACCTTTTTAATTTTTTACAGTTTACAATAACGTATTTTTCGAAACATGATGTTAGGAGGAACCATTGTATAACATTGACGACGATAAAGAAAATCTGCAAATTTTAGTAGTCGATGACGATGAATTTGTCGCAAACCTTCTCGCTAAATCACTTAAAAGATTATACAGCACTGAGATAGTTGATAATATCTCCGATGCAGTAAAAATATTTGAAGAAAAATATGTTGATATTCTTATAACCGACTTGAATTTAGGGGACGAATCTGGAATTACGCTCGCCAAAATCGCCAGAAAATATGATCCCAACATTGAAATAATTTTTATAACGGGATTCGCTTCTTTTGAAAATGCAAAAATAGCGCTTGATTTAGGTATTGTCGAATATATGACAAAACCGATAGATATAGGAGAATTATTTTCAACGGTAGAAAAAACGCTTCATATGCGTAAATTTAATATGAAAGCAATAACTTTTTCACAATCAATTAAAAAAGAAGTATTAGAATTGGGGAAGCACGTAGATCAAGTTATTTCCATTCACAAACTACTGCAAAAAATGAATCAGGCAATAGATATCAACGATACGGCGAATATGCTTCTTACAGAAATTTCCAAAATAACCGATTCCAAAGCGCTTATAATGGGAATAAATGTATTAGGTTATTTAGATATTTACGCTTATTCATCTCAAAGCGCCTTAAAACGTGAAGATGTAGTAAATCTTCTTACAAGTTTCTGGAGACGGGAAATGATTAATTCCGGACTTTCACTTTTACATATTCGTGATGGAACATATCCGTTAGTAATATTTAACGGTAATAGTAATGATACTTTTTCTCCTCATAAAATTTCTTGTACACTTACTTCTTCCATATCAATTTTCGGAGAAGAAATCGGATTCATTTCGGTATATAATAACATTGATGCCGAAATTGACGAAAACGAAGAAACATCGTTTTATATTATAACTCCTCTTATCGCTCCGGCGTTATATCGCGGATACTTGGAGAAAAAAACGCGATATTTAGCGCAAACCGATGGTCTTACCGGCGTTACAAACCGAAGAGTGTTTAACGAGATTATGATAAAAGAAATTACGGCGGCTATACAAAATAAAATGCCATTATCGCTTTTAATGATAGACATTGACTTTTTCAAAAAAATTAATGATACTTACGGACATCTTGTCGGCGACGACGTTCTGAAGAAGATGGCTGAAATAATTTCCAAAATAATCCGCAAACGCGATAATCTGGCTAGATTCGGCGGTGAAGAATTTACAATTATTTATACTGATTCCGATATAGGCGGTGCAGTTGACTTTTCGGAAAAAATTCGCAAAGCCATCGAAAACTATTCTATTAAAGTTGAAGACAGTGTTGTAAAATTTACAGTAAGTATTGGTGTTTCGTGTTTTTACGGTGACGTTAACGATATTACAACGACAAATTTGCATGCGGTTTCCAAAGTATCTGAGACATTAATCAAAAATTCCGACGTTGCAATGTACGCCGCAAAACAAAACGGCAGAAATTGCGTTTACTATTTTGATGAAAAAACCAATAAAGCGAACCCTCAAAGCGAATTTAAATAAAAGTTTTGTTTTATGGAAGATAATATTCCCAAAATCTCCGTAATTGTCGGCGGCAATCAATTTGAGATGCGAAACGCGAAAGCGAATTTCATTGCAAAAGCCGAAAAATTATATCCCAACAACAGAAGTGAGTATTTTAACGGCGCCGATGGAATTTCATTCGATGAATTTGCGTTGGAAATGATAACCGTATCAATGTTTGGCGAGGCGAGATTTTTATTCATAAACCACGCCGAAAGTAAAAATGCACTGCTTTTAAAATCTAATTTTGAAATTTTTGAGAAAAACATGGAACACTGTGTCGGTGAAGTTTTTGTTTTTGTAGAATTAGACGAAAATTCCGATGAAAAAACGGTGAAAAATTGCTTTTCGATAAACGAATTATCCGAAAAATTAAAACAGACGACGCTAAAATTCAACGGTTCGTTTTTGCAATACAAGGCGATGAAAGAATATGAAATTCCTAAATGGGTCGTTAAAAAAACAAATGAACTTTTTAATAGAGAAATAAGCGAACAAGATGCGGAATTGTTTGTAAAATATTGCGGTGCGGATTTGGGAGTTTTGAACGGGGAACTGCGAAAAATCGACTCGACGCTTCCGTCGAGAAAAGAAATATCCCTAAATGATATAAAAGAACTTGTAGGAGATAACAGACAAGTTTCGGCGGAAGAAGCGATAGCTTTTATCGGATTTCGCAAATGGAATAAAGAAGCACTTGCAGCGTTTGAAAACTATGCAAACAAAAACAATAGTTTTGCCATACCTTTTATATCGGAATTGTTTAGAAAATTTTGGATTTTATTAAAAATTCGTCTGTACTGCGAAGAAAACTCGACAAAAGCAAACGCTTATTTTAAAAGTTATGATAGAGAAACTAAAAATCAAATTGCGTTTGAAATAGGCGTCGCCGCCGGAATTTTGAGCGAATCACAGAAAAAAGCGGTATTCCCGATTGTTATAAAGCCACAACTAATTGAGCAGGCGAAGAATTACTCAAAATCGCAGTTTTACGAAATAATAAAAACGATAACCCGATATGATAAAGAAATTAAAAACGGTGAAATAAAATCGGATTCTCAAAAAGAAACAATCAAAGATTTATGCCGAAAAATCGCGAGAATCGGAAAATAATATGCGCCTTTTTTCACGTGTGGAATATGACGGAACAAACTTTTCGGGATGGCAAATTCAGCCTAACAATATTTCAGTTCAGGGTGAATTAGAAAAAGCCGTTTTACAAATTGTCGGCAGACAAATTTCGATTACTGGATCTGGCAGAACGGACGCAGGCGTCCACGCGAGAAATCAAGGAATTCATTTTGATATTCCCGATGAAATTTGCGGGAAATTTTTGGATTTAAAAAAATTTTCCTATCAAATAAATTCTGTTTTGCCGCAAACAATAGCAGTTTTTGAAATGCAAAAAGTTAAAGATGATTTTCATGCGAGATTCAGTGCTGTCGAACGAACTTACCATTACTATATTTCACTAAAAAAAAATCCGCTTTCCGCAAATTCTGTCGTATTTTTCGGATATAAATTAGACTTGAGAAAAATTGAGCAAGAGTTACAAGGTATAATCGGAACACACTATTTTAAGGCGTTTTGCTCGTCAAATAATCAGTTAGACCGCTTTTTTTGCACGGTAAACTCAGCGGAATTGATAAACATAAGCAAAGATTTATTTTACATAAAAATATCCGCCAACAGATTCCTTTACAATATGGTCAGGACAATAGTCGGAACACTTATCGATATTTCTCGTGGAAAAATAAATTCTACATTACTTGAAATTATCGACAAAAACGACAGAAAACTTGCAGGAATTAACGCTCCAGCCAAAGGGTTGGTTTTAGAAAACGTGAGATATGAATGTCTGTATTAAAACTAATTTAAACCGTTATTTAATTGCCGAAAGCATTCTTTTGTATTCTTCAAGATAATCTTTCACTTTTTCCTTAACCGTAGAAATTGTGTATCCGAATTTTTCGTCAAGTACTTTTGCTGGGGCTGACGCACCGAATTTTTCGTGTCCTACAACTTTTCCAAACACCCCCGAAAGCGACAAAAGCGAGTCGGGAAGTCCGGCAGTAAGTCCGAAAATCGGCACTCCGAATTTTGGTAAAATTCTATTTTGATATTCCTCAGATTGCATTCTGAAAAGTCCTTCGCATACAGCAGAAACGACGCGAACAGACATATTTTCTTTTTCCAACTCCTTTGCTACGCCGTAAAGCAAACTGACTTCCGAACCGTTTGCAAGCAAAATAATATCCGGTTTCTCCGATTTTTCTTTAAGCACTATATAACAACCGTTTTTCGCACATTCGGCTTCCTTTCTACGGTCGCTGTTTTGAGCCGGTAAGTCATCCACGTTTTGCCGTGTCAAAATAAGCGCGGTCGGAGAATTTGTATTATTGTACGCAATTTCCCAAGCCGCTATTGTTTCGGGACAATCCGCAGGGCGTAAAACTAAAAGCGACGGCTCATTTTTGGAGTTTTTTACTCTTTCCAAAAGGCGTAGTTGAATTTCCTGCTCGACCGGCTGGTGTGTCGGTCCGTCCTCGCCGACTCTGAAAGAATCGTGCGTAAATACATATTTCACGGGAATTTCCTGTAACGCCGCAATGCGAATCGCAGGTTTCATATAATCCGAAAATACAAAAAACGTCGCGCAAACCGGCACAATTCCACCATGTAAACACAAGCCGTTCATAATGCTCGCCATCGTAAGTTCGGCGACACCGGCTTGCAAAAAACCGCCGGAAAAATCGTGATACGAAAATTCTTTGCTTTTTTCCAAAAATTTACCGGTTTGGTCGCTGTTTGACAAATCAGCCGATGAAACAACCATATTACCGATGTTTTGTGCAAAATATGATAAAACCGCTCCGCTTGCGTTACGTGTAGCAGAATTTACAGGTGAAGTCACTTTTGAGAAATCAACATTTTGAGGAATTTTTGAAAACATCTCGAATAATTTTTTTGCAAGTTCGACATTTTCTTTTTCCCATTTCCACTGAATTTCTTTTGCTTTTTTTGCGATTTTGCGCTTTTCTTCAAGAGTTTTTACGAAGAAATCTTTCACTTCCTCAAAAACCGTAAACGGCTCGTCGGGATTTCCACCCAAGTTTTTTATAGTTTTTGCAATATCGACCCCTGCGTTTGATAAAGGCTGTCCGTGCGTAGAAACCTGTCTTTCAAACGATTTTCCGTCAACCGTCAACGCGCCTTTCCCCATAATCGTTTTTCCGATAATTAATGTCGGTTTTTCTTTTTCTTCGACCGCTCTCTTGAGCGCGGCGCGAATTTCATCAACATTATTTCCGTCAACCGTTTCAACGCGCCAACCCCAAGATTTATACTTGGACGGAGTATCTTCACTTGTAGTTTTGTCGGTTGTGTGCGACAATTGAATATCGTTTGAGTCAAAAAACATTATCAAGTTTGAAAGTCCTAAAAGCCCGGAAATTCTTCCGACACCGAAAGCGATTTCTTCCTGCATTCCGCCGTCCGAAACAAAAACGTAGGTTTTATGAGAAGTCCATTCGCCGAATCTATGAGCGTAAAATCTTTCTGCGATTGCAGCGCCGACGCCCATAGCCGCGCCTAAGCCAAGCGGTCCTGACGTGTTTTCTATCCCGCGTGAAACATCTACTTCAGGATGCCCGTGCGTGGGGCTTTTCCACTGACGAAAATTCTGTATTTCCTGAATAGAATATTTGCCTATCAAATGTAAAATGGAATACAGCATAGGCGACATGTGCCCGGGATCAAGAAAAAATCTATCTCTAAAAATCCATTCCGGATCATCGGGATCAAAATTAAGAAATTCCGAATATAAAACCGATATGAAATCCGAACCGCCCATTGCGCCGCCGGGATGTCCGGATTTCGCTTTTTCAACCATAGAAAGTGATAAGATTCGCACGTTATCGGCGACTTTTTGCAGTATTTGTTTTGACATTCAACCTTCCAACTGAATAAATACAAAGAATATGCGGGGAAAATACTATATTTCATGCATGAAATATAGTGTAAAATATAAAAATATCTGCGAATTAACATAAAGAGGCGGAAATAAATTTATTTCCGCCTCTTTATGTTACGCATCTTTAATACGTTTACTTATTTCTTCGTACCTACGCCAATCGTATGATTACTGTTCTGCGTCGCACCATCAGGACCGGTAATTGAGAGAATCGTTAAATAAGAACCTACTCCTACATTTCTATCCGCACGATTTTTACCGTTCCATTTTACGTATATTTTTGTAGTACCGTTTTGGTCGATAATCTCTGCGGAGATATTGCCTTTCCCGCCGTTCAATCCGTCCAAACTCGCAACAACGTTTCCGGTTGCGTCCATAATTCTCCCTTTAATATCAATTTTGCTGCGGTTTTGCTGTTTTATATTAGTCAAGAAATCCGCAACGATAACGGGATTATTCGATTCTCCGGGAACTATCGGCGACACTTTCTTTATTATCAACTTATACGGTATATCTTTAACATTAAGAAGGACATAATTCGTAGTGTTTTCTTGCGTTACGTAATTATTTTTATCCTGAATCGTATATGGACGCGTACGCAAAGAATCGCCGTCAAAAGGACCGTCGCCGATTATCTCAACCACCTCAAACTTAACTATATTGCCGCCGTTGTAGCCGTCAACAACTTTGAGTTTCATAGCATACGAACCATTGGGAGTATAAAACTCAAATATTTCATCGTTACCTGAAATTATATTTGTCGCCTCACTGAATTTAACTATCAAAGTATCGGAATACCTTTCAATCTTCCCGGTTTGCTCATAAACACTTTCAACAATACTTCCCGGTGCATACGTAGCGGTAAGCGGAACAGGCGCTATAGAATCGCCTATCCAAACCGCACCCGTATCGCTGTATTCGGCGCCCGTGAGTTTTCCCAGCATTTTAGGATCCGGTTCAAATCCGGTCTCTCTGTTAGTATCCAGTTCGCTATAAGTCGAGAATATCCATTTGTCCGCGACAATAACAATCATATTTTTATTTATAACGTCAACCGCACATGTTCCGGTATTACCGTCAGGATAACGTATAATTCCGTTTTTCTCGACTACAATCGTGTCATAAACCGTTATTCCTGCAGAATTTGTATGTCCTTGATCCCACGGAGAAACTAATCTCACATTATCGGGAGCGTCGTTTACCGGAATTGTAGTATTAATGACGACTTTATTAATAACGCCCTTACCTTCCGTATCGTAGAACCATGCATCTTTTGCATCTGCGGTTAGACGATATTTATATTCTTCAACATCGGACGGTAAACGGTCGTCACTAAACGCCGCTATTTTAATAGTGGTATTCTTGTCTATGCGAATTTTCCCGTTATTGTCTATTTTATGTCCGTTATTCGGACTCGGAGTGGTTCCATCGATCGTATACCAAATTTCAAAATTCATATATTCACTTGGAATTATTCCCGGTACTGACGCCGTAACTTCAATAACGCCCGTAAATTTCATTTCTTTCGGCGATTTTTCCGACGGAGTTAATATGACGTTCGGCAAATGTTCCTGAATAAATTTCCAGAACTTATAACTCGGGTCGTAGTCGCCGTTATACACGTAAGCGCTGACATAAACAATATCTTTTTCATCCCATTTATTGGAAACAGTGTCTATTACTATATTTCCCCCGTCAATTCCGTAATTCAATAATTCCTCAACAGTATAAGGATAATCGTCTATACGATATTTAAGCAATTGTCCGTCGCTGGCGTCGTATTGTATTTGAACCGCCTGCTTTTGTCCGAATTTATTGACTTGCGGATTTTCATAAGCCGATTTTCCTTGCGGAAGAAGAAGAAGATTCAGCCATGCGCCCTTTAATTCCTGCACGAACGTCCATTCGTTCGAACCGGTTGAATAATCTTCCGACACGACGATCGCCTTAAGCGTAACGGAGGATTCTATTTCGACTCCTTTATTGCTGTCGTAAACTTTGGAACCGGTTGTAGGGTTTCCGCCGTTCAAAGTATAATAAATCGTGTAATTTCCGTTAACCGGATTTCCCGCTTCATCGGTTATTTTGAATTTAATATTCCCTCTTTCAGGAATTCCCAATTCCGAAGTACCGGTTCCGAATACTTTAGTGTCAAAAGGTATGACTCCTTCTTGCGTTAGAGCGTCTATAGAATAATTTGCAACCTCAATATTAAGTTTAGGTAGTTTACGAACATAAATCCATTCTTTGGGTGGAGACGACTCATAGCTGCTTTCGTCTGCAAACGCTTTAAGCCTGACTGTATCAGAATTCGCAAATAAATTTTTACCTAAAGTTACGCTTGCGCCCGGTTTACAAACCGTCGATAACGCAGTAGGAGCGGTTCCATCAATTGTGTAATAAATATCCGCGCTTGGGATCCGAATGTCTCCAAAAAATGCGTCAAGTGTTATATTAAGTTCTTTAGTTGTAAACGTATAAACCGCGTCATATCCATTTGACGGAGTGGCAGTAACTTTTAAAGTAGGAACCGGCTGTGCGACAATTAACCCCGTATGTGAGGATTTATCGCCGACTAAAGCGGTATTGTATATAATAATTTTGGGTTCAAGTATGAGCTGTTGAGTGATAATATTGTTTTTATCCCAATTATTCGTATTAGTCATTCCGGCGTTCACGTAACCTAGCCCGCCGCTGTACATTATGATAATATATGCATTATTCCATATTCCCAAATCTCCATCCCATTTCCCGTTGTTGCTTATATCAATATCCGCCATCTTAAACGTAAAAGTTTGGGTGTTGTTTGAAAAACCGTTAGATCCCTGAGTAGAAGTAAAATTAGTCACAGATTTGACTTGTACGCCTTCATTGCCCCCCCCCCAAACAGGATTTGTCGAGAGATAAGCGGTATAATAAAATAATTCTTTTTCCCATTGATTGGTTCCCGTAGCGCTGAACGAAACAGTCACGGTCACATCTGTTCCGGGTTTTGTTATTCTTCCCGGACTGACTGAAACTATTTGGGCGCTCATACTTTGCGCAGCCGATGCCGAAACCGCCAATATTCCAGTTAAAATCAAAAAAGATAATAAAAACTTTTTCATATTTTCCTCCTATTCATTCGCAATTAATCGCTACACGGCGGCGTAAATTTTACTTTATAGTCAAATTGAAGTGGCAACACACCCCTATTATTCGGCAGTACAAGATCTGTCCATATAAGCTCGGTTTTTCCACTAGGCAAATAAGTTACATACGGCTTAGGATCATATTTGTCATCACTTTTATCAATGTACTCCAAACATTTTGACAACGTATCTCTAACTACTATAGGCCCAACCTTGTAAATCGCATTATTTTTAAGCGTAATATAACAAGTTCCGGTTTCTCCGTCTTCTTTTTCAATAATGGACCCATCCTGACTGAACGATTTGTTTATTGAATACATAGCCGTTTGAGTCATTAAGGCGTAAATATTTTGAATCGTGGCGAAAGTAGCTCTGGAGATTACGCTTGAATTTCCTCCGCTGGATTGTGGTCCCCACGCAGTTATAGCCCAGCCCACGATTAAAATTCCATTGCCTATTATCGGATCCATCTCACCGGTTTTCCATGCTACGATTACGTCCGAATTTGCCGTTAGATTTTTCGCTAAAGGCTTTCCATGAACTATCTCACCGCTCGGATACCCCCCCGGCATAGCCCAATTCATAGGGTGTTTATCGTTTTCGTCTTTTAAATCGTTAAAATTACATTTGAAATCATAATTATCCGTGAAAGAAAAATTGCCGCCGTCAGGAGAAGATATTGGATTTTTAGTATTCGTATAATTCTTATCCAAAGTGAAATTCTTTATAACAAATTCGACACCGGCATTTCTGGTTGTAAATTCTCCACGAACCGTTTGCAGGTATAAGGCGCCGCCGGACTGCAAAAACACCCTAAAATAGGAAGCGTCGCTTGTCTTCTGATTTAGGTTAGTGGTAATAGAAGCTTCTGCGCCGCCGGCAAGTATGTTTCTAAACCTTAAATCATATACTTGAGACCAATAAGTGAGCGGATTACCTGCATCGTATAAAGAATCAAACAAAGGATCTTTCCCGTAGAAAGTTTTTTTTAAGTCGCTGTCCATTCCCTGCACCGTGACATTGAGGGTATCGACTAACGTCAACGGCGGATCTATTTTTGGTATCCCGTCTGTTTTGTCATAAACAAGGTTACCATTTTCGTGAGTAGAATAAGTGATGTGCCTCTCGTCACCAGAAAGAGCCGCTCTAAACGTCTGCATTGCCGGGTTGGAAAATTCTAAACCCATACCCGCGCCATTGTATATAATTAATGCAGCGCCGGGCTCTTTTGGCGCTTCTCCGCAAGACACAGCCCAAACATTAGCCGCAAAAGCGCAAAAGATAATAAGAGTAAGAGTAAGGCCCCCCCCCCCAGCAAATTCTAATTTATTTTGCAATTTTTGTAACATAATACTTCCTCCTTAAATATAGTAATTGCTTTTCAAAATTAATATCAATATATTCTCACTAAGAAATATATAGTAAATAAGCGCAGTTTTCATAATTTTTTGCGATATTTGTAAATTTTATAGAAATTTCAATTAATGGGAAATTCAAATCGATTAAGAAAGTTTGTCTGAACGAAATCTAATTACATTCTTTTCGTACAATTCTTGACATCATTTGTCGCTATAAATTATTTTCATTTTACAGGACTTACATAATAAAACACACAGTAAATTCAATAATATTGTTGTCATTTTAATACGGAAAATAGAAATGTCAAAAATTCATCTTGACGATAGACAAACGGAAGCGGTAAATCATACAAACGGAGCACTGCTTATTCTTGCAGGGGCAGGTTCTGGGAAAACGCGCGTTTTGACGGCAAGAACACAGCGTTTAATTTGCGAGAATATCGCAAAACCGGAAGAAATTCTTGCCTTGACTTTTACCAACAAAGCCGCAAAAGAAATGCGGAAACGAATCGCAAACGCCGTTGGAAGCGGACTTGCAAACAGGATGACCATAGGAACTTTTCACTCGCTGGGAGTAAAAATCCTGCGAAATTACGGGCAATATCTGAATTTACACACTAATTTTACGATTTTGTCGGAAAACGACCAGATTTCTACAGTGAAAACGGCGATCCGCGACTTGGGAAGTAAAAAAATTGCACAAATTCCGCCGCAAGATTTGTTAAATGAAATTTCTCTTACTAAAAATGCGGGAATTTTCCCTGAAGATCTGAAAAATAACGTCGAAAAAAGAGCGATAGGCAAAATATATGAGCAATATTGCAAAATTTTGAATAAACGCCAAAGTGTCGATTTTGACGATTTGCTTTTGCTGCCGTTAAAATTATTTCAGGAAAAACCGAAAATTCTTGAAGAATTTCGTGAAAAATACAAATTTGTGTCGGTTGACGAATTTCAGGACACTAATTCCGCACAGTTAAAATTTGTACGGCTCATTAGCAGTCCGCATAATAATTTAATGGTTGTAGGCGATGACGATCAAGGAATTTATTCATGGCGCGGCGCTCAAATTCAAAATATTCTTAATTTCCATTTATTCGCTAACGCAAAAACCGTTATTTTGAACAGAAATTACCGCTCGGCTCGGCAAATCGTAGAAGCGGCAAACGCCGTTATTTCAAAGAATACTCGCCGAAAAGCCAAAGATATCGTTTCGGTTTTGGACGCTGGCGAACCGATTTCGACATACAAAGGACACGACGAAGAAGACGAAATTAGGTTTATCGTCGATAAAATTTGCGATTTTGTCGATAAAAAAACATACGATTACAACGATTTTGCGCTGCTTTTGAGAACGAATTTACTTATGCGGGAATTTGAAGACGCGTTTCGCAAGAAAAAAATACCTTACATTATTCATGGCGGTATGAGTTTTTACGACAAGCGGGAAGTGAAAGACGTGTTTGCGTATCTTAATTTTTTTGCAAATAAATTTGACGAATTGAGTTTATCGCGAATTTTGGACGTGCCGAATAAAGGATTTACGGCATCTGCGATTTCTGCGGTCGATGAGCAGGCCGGACTCAAAAAAATTTCACTTTGGGACAGCTATGAACTATATGAAAACCTTGAAGGAGAAATAAGCGATTCGCAATACGCAATTTTGAAAAAATTTGTTCTGTTTATGCAAAAATATATACAAAAATTTGCGGGTGACGAATTTCCCAGCAAAGTTTTACGGGAATTACTTGAGGAATTGAAATATATTGAAATATTGAAAAAAATTGAAGAAGATGAAAAAAAATTAGAAAATAGAATTGAAAACGTAAACGAAATTTTGAATATGCTTGAGAAATATGAAAGCAGACATCCCAACGATATGAATTTGGGAGATTTTTTGCAAAATATTTCGCTTAATTCCGGTGAAAACAACTCGGATTTCAATGTAAAAGCGGTGGTTATGATGACTATGCACAAATCTAAAGGTTTGGAATTTCCGGTTGTTTTCATTCCGGTTTTAGACGATGTGATTATGCCAAGTAAAAAGTCGATAGAAGAAGGAAAAATCGAAGAAGAACGGCGGCTTTTTTACGTTTCGATGACGCGGGCGAAAAAACAGCTTTTTTTGTCATTCCCGAGATTTAAGCAAGTTCGAAAAAGAGCAATGGAAGTCAAACCCTGTCGTTTTTTGAATGATATCCCGCTTGAATGCCTCGACGGCAAAATCGGTGAAAAACAAGACGTTGAATACAAATTGATTATGGAAGAAATGTTTAGAAAAGCTCAAGCGGAATTGGAAAATTAAAAAAAATATTTTTATTGTGCAAATATTATTTTTAGCAAAACTATAGCGGAGAAATGATGAATATTGCAAACATAGGAGCGTCGCTTCAAAACAATAAATTGATGAATTCGTTTGCAAAGCAACGAGAATTACTTATCGTCGCGTCTGTCGTTTTCGTCATAATTCTTATGGTAATTCCGCTTCCTACCGCGTTTATGGACTTATTTTTAGCGGCAAACATAGCCCTTGCGTTGATGATACTTTTGATTTCTATGTATAATCGCCGCCCGCTTGATTTTTCGGTATTTCCCGCTCTTCTTCTTGCGGTGACAATGTTTCGACTTTCGCTTAACGTAGCTACGACGCGTCTGATTTTGTCACGGGGATACGCCGGTGAAGTCATAAACGTATTCGGAAATTTTGTGACCGGCGGAAATATGATCGTCGGTTTCATAATATTCGTAATCATAGTTTTAATAAATTTTTTGGTAATAACAAAAGGCGCAGGAAGAATCGCTGAAGTTGCGGCAAGATTCACTTTGGACGCCATGCCCGGTAAACAAATGGCGATCGACGCTGATTTGAACGCCGGACTTATTACCGAGGACATCGCAAAACAGCGCCGAACTGACGTTTCCAGAGAAGCGGATTTTTACGGTGCGATGGACGGTGCGTCAAAATTCGTAAAAGGCGACGCCATAGCAGGAATTTTAATAACAATCATAGACATTATAGGCGGTTTCATTATTGGAATGACACAGATGGGGCTTACGTTTGAAGCATCGCTCGTAAAATTTACTACGCTCACAATCGGCGACGGTTTGGTTTCGCAGATGCCCGCCCTTATGATTTCAGTCGGAACCGGTATTTTGGTAAGCCGCGCCGGAAGCGAAGACAGTTTAGGCGGCGAAATCGCTTCGCAGTTATTTTCAAATTTTAGAGCGCTGTTCGTAGCGGGCGCAACAATGTTTTTCCTCGGATTTATTCCAGGGCTTCCCACTCATTTATTTGTTTTTATCGCTTTGTTTTTGGGCGGAATAGGGTTTATGGTCTGGCATTCCAACAAAGTAAGGGAACAAGAAGAACAGATTGTCGCCAAAGCCGGAACGATGAAAAAAAATCTTGCGGCGGACGCCGAAGAAAAAGTCGAGGATTATTTAATAGTAGATCCGCTTGAAATTGAAATTGGCTACGCGCTTATTATGCTTGTGGATGTTTCGCAGGGCGGCGATTTGCTTGACAGAATAAAACAAATCCGTAATCAATTGGCGTCGCAACTTGGAATTGTTATTCCTCCCGTGAGAATTCGTGACAACATGCAGCTTGAACCTAATCAATATGTAATTAAAATCAGAACAGTTAAAGTAGCGTCCGGAGAATTGATGAGCGGAAGTTATTTGGCTATGAATCCTACCGGAAATTTAGAAGCGATAAGAGGAATACAAACGATTGAGCCGGCGTTTGGGCTGCCTGCGGTATGGATTACCGAAAGCCAAAAAGATTTTGCCGAAATGTCGGGATATACTGTTGTGGAACTTCCTGCGGTTTTGGCGACGCATTTAACCGAAGTGATTAAAAACAACGCCGAAGATTTGCTGACTCGTCAGGATACGCAAGAACTCATCAACAATATTAAAGACAGTCATAAAGCGGTTGTAGATGAAGTTATTCCATCTATTTTATCGCTTGGAGAAGTACATAAGGTTCTGCAAAATCTTGTTCATGAACAAGTCTCAATTCGTGACTTGCCGCGAATTTTGGAAATTTTAGGAGAAGTCGGGCGTCAAAACAAAAACATTGACGTGCTTACGGAATACACCAGAAACGGACTTTCCGCACAAATTTGTGAAAGAATAAAAAATGCCGACAACACAATTCGTGTAATAACGCTTGACCCTAATTTGGAAGCGAAATTGGAAGGCTCTCTTACCGAATACGACGGGACTGTAAAACTTAATTTGTCTCCAAGCGACGCCGGTGCGATAATTGATACAGTTAAAAAGACGGCGCAAGACGTGAAACAAATTGGCGAAATGCCTATTATGGTTACTTCCCCGGTAATCAGATTGCAAATGAAACGCCTAACCGAAAGCGATATACCCGGCATGACAGTACTTTCTTACAATGAAATCGTGAGTGGAATCGAACTGCAATCAATCGGCATGGTAAGTTTGGATAAAGATAATGACGATGAAACGACACAATAGCGTAAAAGAATAAAAAAGCCGCATTTCTACGGCTCTTTTTTTATCAAACCTTACAGAGAATTTGCAATCAAGTCGCCAAGTTCTTTCGTCCCCATTCCCATTTTCCCAGCCGCAAGCGATTTAACTTTTCCCGAAGCAAGCACGTCAGAAACCGCTTTTTCGATATTTTCGGCAAGCGCCGTCTCACCTACAGTGTCCATCATAAGCCCTGCGGCGCAAATCGCCGCAAGAGGATTTATCACGTTTTTACCCGTATATTTCGGAGCGGAACCTCCCATCGGTTCAAACATTGAAACCCCCTGCGGATTTATATTCCCGCCAGCCGCAATTCCAAGTCCGCCTTGAATCATAGCGCCCAAATCCGTAATAATGTCGCCGAACAAATTTTCGGTCACGCAAACATCGAACCATTCCGGATTCTTCACAAACCACATATTAGCCGCATCAATGTGATTATAATCACGCTTGATGTCTGTAAACTGCGCATCACCCATCTCGTTGAAAGCGCGCCACCATAAATCGCCCGTGTAGGTAAGTACATTTCTTTTGTGGATAAGAGTAAGCGGTTTTTCGGCGTATTTCATATTTTTCTTATTACGGCGGCGCTTATATTCAAACGCATATTTCAGGCATCTGTCAACCGTTCTGCGATCGTAAAGCATAAGTTGAGTCGCTGTTTCTTCGGAAGTGTTTTCGCGCACAACTCCACCCATTCCGGTATAAATTCCACCAGTGTTTTCGCGAACAACGACAAAGTCGATATCGTTTGGACCTTTGTCGCGAAGCGGCGTCTCAACACCGTCGTAAAGTTTCACGGGACGCAGATTAATGTATTGGTCGAGAGAAAATCTGGCTTTGAGTAAAATTCCCAGTTCCAAAATACCAGGTTTTACGTCAGGATGTCCGATCGCCCCCAGAAAAATCGCATCAAATTTTTTAAATTCCTCAATTGCGCTGTCGGGCAGTGTTTCACCGGTTCTCATATAGCGTTCGCCGCCGAAATCAAACGATTGATAATTGATTTTTACTCCGTGTTTGGCACATGCCGCATCAAGCACTTTTTTCGCTTCAGTTGCGACTTCAGGACCTGTTCCGTCACCGGGAAGCAACGCAATATTGTATGACTTTGCCATAAAAATAACCTTTCATTTTGTTAATTATTTAATTTTCATCGCAAAAATAATTTATTCTCGACTGTGATAATCAATTTAATGGTATTTTTATTATTGAAACGTTTATTTTTCGGAGAATTATGGTGGAAAATGAAAATAAAACGCTAATAGACAAAATAAAAGATGAAATTCTGCTTAACGGTGGACAAACGACAAACGAAATAGCGGGTAAATTTTTGGGCGTAAAAAACGCGTCGCCGTTAAATCAAAAAATTGTTGAAAAAATTTTTAAGAATTATCAAGAATTTTATTTCGACGATGAAAAGTGGTGCATAAAAGAATTTTCGGCAAATTGGGAAAAGGCGGAATTTAGCGCTGAAAACTTTGGAAAAGAACCGCAAACTTTCGGCGTTTTCGGATTTTACGATGAAAATAAAAAGATAATTTTTGTGGGAAACGCAACAAACGTACGGGAAAAATTGCTCTCTTTTTGCGAGTACGGCGATAACATTTGCGAAGACATTAAAAAACTCCGCAAATCGGCGGTTTCTTATATTGTTTCTACCTGCACCGACGAGAAAACAGCACTTGAAATCGAACGAAAACTTATCGCAAAACACAAGCCGATTTTAAACGAAAAATCTTTGTGAAAATTTATAAGAACAAACCCGTATTTGCCGCAAATTATGGTATATTATGGACATTATTTAATTAATCATTATACGGACGATATTTTGAAAAATTACGATAACGATAAACGAAATTGTTTTACATCCGATACAAGGGTTATGACAAGAAACGGTTATAAATCTATAGGAAATTTAAGAGTAGGTGAAGAAATCGCTTCTTTACAAGACAATAAAATTGTTTTCAAAAACGTATTGAAAGTTTTGAAAAACGGTAAAAAAGACGTGTATGAATTTCTTAGAACGGACGGAATGATATACACATGTACACCCGATCACAAATTTCTTACTACGGAAGGTATGAAAGACGCTTTAGAAATTCAATCGCTAAGATTAGAACTTTACAGTATTCCATTAAGGGATTCATCGTTTAACATGTCAACGTACAGAGAGACAAAACGTTTAAGAATTGTAGCGTTATCCAATAATTACAGTATATTAAATCCAGAAAACGCCAAGTCGTTTTTAGCCGGTTTGATTTCAACAGCGTTACGTTCAAATTATGTCAGTAAAGAAGACAAAGTCTATTTTGAATTTTATAAGAAAGAAGATGCGGAATATGCTTATTTTGCGGCATCATTGGCTGGTATTTCGTGCCGAATTTACCGTTTTCAATATATATACGTGATTTCAGTGACTCAAAAAGAATTGAATAAAATTATTGATATACAAGCAATTTACAACTCTGGACAGGAAATACTGATAAGAGAGCATAAAGGAAAAGGTTATACGTTCGAATGCGAACTTACAAAAGTCGGTTTGAAAGAAGTTTACGACATAGAAGTCAAAGACACTCATAATTACATTATAGAAGGATGTCAAGTAGTACATAATTGCAATTAAATATCAGGGGAATTATACGTACGCAAACGCACGTATAATTCCCATTTTTTACTTTTTGTTTTTTGTGTTAGCGGCAGGTTTTGTAACCGGTTTTGCCGCAGGTTTTATCTGCTTCTTCAGTTTATTATTTTCATTTGTCAACCTTCTATTTTGACCTTGCAATTTTTCAATAGTTTTATCCAATGCTTCAATTTTTCCATTACTTTCCGCCAATTGTGTTTCTATCGCTTCTTTAGCTATTATCGCTTCTTCCGTTTTCTTGTTAGCCGCCGATAAAGAAGTCGAGTAAACGATTATGAAAACAATCAAAATCAGCAAAAACGGAAGAATACAAATAGCCTTAACTTTTAACCAAAATCTTATACCGTTGCTGTCTTTAAGCCATTTTTCCAATTTATCAATCACATTTACGGAACGAACTTTACAATCGTCATCTAAATTTAACGAAGACATTTCTATTTTTTCTTCACGTTTAACAGATTCCGGCTTAGGTTTAGCCGACAAATCAACCGTTTCTGCTTTTTCTTCACGTTTAACAGATTCCGGCTTAGGTTCTTTTGCCGCTTCTGAGCCGCTTTCTTTTGTCTTTGTTACTTCATTTTTTTTCTGGGCTGCAGTCGGCTTGTTACCTGCCGCCGTTGAAATACCAACATCAAATTCAAGTTCGTCATTACTCATCTTGACACCTCCAAATTTTTAAAACTTTACTTTTCTTCTATTCTAATATACTGCGTTGCCGCCTTAATAAACGAATTTTTTTCAATTTCCCTCACGGAATTTATAACATCCGCCTCGTTCGCCTCGTCAGTGGTAAAAATTATCGGAACAAAGTCATCGTCATGACTTTCACTTTGGTCAACCGAAGCGATAGAAATATTGTTTTTCCCGAACGTTGTCGCAATGACGCCGATTACGCCGGGCTGATCTTTAACCGTAAAACGAAGATAAAACCTGCTGGCTATTTCGGCAGCGGTTTTCAATACAATTTCGTTTTCACGAGAATAAAGCCGCATTGGAATTCTTTTAGTATCTCCAGACACTATGTTTCGCGCAACATCGACGACGTCGCTTATTACAGCGCTTGCCGTAGGAAGTTCTCCCGCGCCTTTTCCATAAAGCATAATATCGCCGACAGCGTCTCCCGTAAATAACGCCGCGTTAAATACGTCGCGAACGTTTGCCAAAATGTGATTTTGCGGCAGCATAACAGGATTTACACGCACGATAATTGATTTATCTTTCGCGTTTTTCTTGGCGATTCCCAAAAGTTTTATCGTGTAACCCAAATCTTTTGCAAATTTAATATCGTCTGAAGTAATATTTCGGATACCGTCGATTTGCATCTTATTAACATCTACAAATCCGTCAAACAAAAGCGACGCCATAATAGCTATTTTATGTCCGGTATCGCCGCCGTCGATATCAAGCGTAGGGTCAGCTTCTGCGTATCCTAATTTTTGCGCGTTTTTCAACGTTTCGGAAAAATCGCTCCCCTCTTCCGTCATTTTTGTGAGAATATAATTGCAAGTTCCGTTAATAATTCCGTAAAACGACACCGTATTATTGCCTATAAGCGACTCGCGCGCGGTTTTGATTGTAGGCATTCCGCCGCCTACAGCCGCCTCAAAATAAACAGATACGTTTTTTTTATCCGCCGCCGAAAATATTTCAGGACCACATTCCGCAATAAGTTTTTTGTTTGCCGTAATAACGTGTTTTCCGTTTTCGATGGCTGTTAAAACTATTTCTTTTGCGACAGTCGTTCCGCCGATAAGCTCTATAACAATATCTATTTCGGGGTCGGACGCTACTTCAAGCCCGTCGCCGACTATTTCGGCGGTACCGACAGGAAAATTTTTCAACCGTGACGGCTCAAGAGTCGCAATTTTTTTTAGTTCAAGCGGAAGTTGCAGTTTATTTCTAAAAAACGACATCTCCTGAGCCAAAATTTTAATCACTCCGCCGCCAACCGTCCCGGCTCCTGCGAGACCAATTCTTATACTGTTTTTCATAACAAATCACCTTTTTACTTTTTTGAAATATAATAAATGCCGAAAATAAAAAATTATTATTCTACATTCAACACGGTTTCAGCAATAATTTCAGCGGCATTTATCATATTTTTTGAAGCATTATTTTTCATTTTTATGTGAATTTCACCGTCTTTTTCGTAACTTTTCACAAAATCAATAATTTTTTCAGAAGTTTTTTCATTTTGCTCCAAGCAAAGCGCCCATCCGGAATTTTGTGCGAATTGCGCATTGTGCCATTGATGGTTTTCTGCCGACCAGGGTAACGGAATTAAAATTGACGGCAAGGCGAATAATTGCGCTTCGCTTATTGTAGATGCGCCCGCCCGCCCAATAAGAAGATACGCTATCGAATAATACGGATACAAATCTTGAATCGAAGCGAATACCGCTACATTTTTGTCGCCGGAAAATAACTTCTTAATTTCGTCTTCTCCTGCAGTTCCGGTTTGCCATATTACCTGAAAATCATTTTGCGAGAACCATTTTACCGCTTTAACCAACAATTTATTCATCGACATCGCCCCTTGGCTTCCACCGCAAATTAAAATTGTTCGCTTATTTTTATTAACGGAAACATGAAAGGTAAAATTATTATAATTTTGTCTTTTTCTTGTCGGTGTTCCAGTAATTTGCATTAAGTTTTTGTCCGCATTAAAATTTTTTATCAACGGCATACCCAAAAATATTTTGTTTGCTTTTTTAGCAAAAAAAGTATTAACCGCACCGGCAACAGTGTTTTGTTCTTGAATAAAATAAGGAATCTTATTCGATTTCGCCGCAAATAAAACCGCCGCACATACATATCCCCCAAAAGCTACAACAGCGTCCGGTCTATTTTTTTTTAAATACTTGTTCATAAATATTACAGATTTCAAAAGTTTTATAACCGCTCTAATCAACTGTAATGAAACTTTCCGTTGAATTCCTTCAACTTCAAGCGAAAACATTTCTATATCAAAACGTTCGGCTATTTCTTTTTCGTTTGCACGGTCGGTTGTAATCCACAGCAATCGACAATTGGGATTTCTCACTTTTATCTCTTGCGCGACCGCCATAGCCGGAAAAATATGCCCGCCAGTGCCGCCGGCGACCAAAAAAATTTTCAAACCTTAATCCTTCCGTATTTTGAAGAAGAAATATTAAGTAAAATCCCTAAAGCGACAGCGTCGGCTATTACCGCCGTTCCACCGTAACTAACAAACGGAAGAGATGCGCCCGTACTTACAAATCCGAGATTTACGAAAAGATGAAACAAGAAAGAAAATGCATAATTTATCGTAAACCCAAACGCCGTTAATTTTGAAAAGCCATCATCAGCTTCAATCGCCGTTTTAAATCCCGCTAATATAAAACTTATATAAACCAACAAGAAAATTAATGCGCCGACAAATCCTGTTTCCTCTGCAATAATCGCAAAAATATAATCGTTTTCAATTTCAGGAAGACGATTATATTTCGCCTCACCGTTCCCTATACCTAACCCGAAAACTCCCCCGCTCCCTATTGCCAATAAGGCTTGGCGGCTTTGATAATTATCTCCGCGCTTTATTATTCTTTCTCGGAAATTAGAATTTATTCCCCAAACTGCAACAAATAAAAGTATTGTACCGAGTAAAAGCAAAGGAAGCGCTTTAGTCAACTTTTTTGTACTTTTCAGTGCAAACATTGCGATTAGTACCAAAAGGATTGAAACCGCAACAGAATTACTTGGCTGCGCAACAATCAAAATAATCGTAAGAAGCGAAAATATTATAATATCTTTATTTTTTGATACAACGCCTGCAAATGGTGAAACAACGCCTACAGATTCCGTTTTTATTCTGCGTAACTTGTCAACAGTTCTTTCTCGTCCGGCGGATTGTGATAATTTTAATGCCGTAAAAAGAATCAAAATGATTTTTATAAAGACCGAAGGCTGAAAATTTACAGGACCTAAAATTATCCATCTGTATGCACCGTTAATTCTCCATATACCAAAATTTTGTCCGGCGATTTTTACCTTAAGCGGTATTTCTTTGCCGACCGCTTTTTGTGTACCGTTTTTTAAAGTAACATACGTCGGACGAAATTTTTCGGTAATTTTATAGTACGCTCCGCAAAATGCAAGAGGGATAAGTAAAACCAGAAAAAAAATAAGCGCCGCTTTCAAAAAATTTTCGGAAGCGGTTTTGCGATGATCAAGTATTGTAAAAAATACCGCGGGAATTACGGCTAATAATGAAAAAATTATCTGTTTTATACCTTTACTTGAAAATGAAATATTTGAATTGTCCGCAGAAAAAACAAAAACTATGCCGACGACGATAAGTACAATAGCGCATGACAGCATAATTTTATTACACTTGTTAAACCCGTCCGCATTAAAAAAAGCGCTTTGTTCCGTTTTCATGCCGTCCCCGCGTTTTTCACTATTTTTTTAAACTGTTCGCCTCTATCTTCAAAATTCTTAAATTGATCAAACGAAGCGCACGCCGGAGACAAAACAACTACATCGCCGAATTTTGCGGTTTCCAGTACGGATTTTACAGCATTTTGCAATGTATGACATTGAATAACGATTTCTCCCCAACAATCGCCGATTCTTTTTGCCGCTTCGCCGATTGCATACACATTTTTACAGTATTCTTTTATCGTACCTCCGTAATCGCCGAACGGAACGCCTTTATCTTTTCCACCGACAATCAAATGAACGGATTTCTCGTTAAATCCTCTAACAGCGGCAAGCATAGATTCACCAGTCGTGGATTTACTGTCGTTGTAAAATTTTACGCCGTTAACATCGCCGCAAAACTCCATTCTATGCTCAAGTCCGCAAAAACCATTCACCGCATTTTGAATAATTTTTTTGTCAATTCCGAAAAATTCCGCAGTAATTACGGCCGCCGCCGCGTTCAATTTATTGTGATTTCCGACAAGTTTCATGTTTTCAAAATCAATACCTGTCAAATTTAAATCTTGTGTGAATTTTACGACCGAGTTTTGCGATAAATTCGCGACTTCTTTGCTATATTTTTCAACATTTTCATCGTCGCCGTTAATAATAATCAGTCCGTTTTTCATATTTTCAAAAATTCGCATTTTCATTGAATAATATTCTTCAAGCGACGAATGCCTGTCCAAGTGATTGGGATATAAATTCAAAAGAATTGCCGCATCCGGTTTAAATTTTTTTATAGTTTCCAATTGAAAGCTGCTGACTTCACAAATCGCCACGCCATCTTTCGGAAGTTTTACGGCGAATTCCGCCGCAGAAATTCCTATGTTCCCGCACAAATAATGCGGAATATTTGTTCTATCGAAAATTGCATTTATCAGAGCGGTTGTAGTGCTTTTTCCGGTACTTCCAGTGATTGCGATCCATCTGCATTTGCTATATTGATACGCGAATTCCAATTCTCCTACAACTTCCACATTATGTTTTTGCGCTTCGAAAAATATCGGAGAAAATTTTGGCACTGAAGGTGAAACAACTATTAAATCCGCATTATAAATTTCATCGCCGTTTTTTTCGGCTTCAAAATCAATTTTGCCAAAAATTCCTGCTGTTTTCAATTCTTCTTCCAACTTTTCTTTTGGACAGGTATCCGATAAAAACACTTTATATCCCATAAACAGAGCCGATTTTGCCGCTCCGATTCCGCTTATACCGGCGCCTATTATGCTTATTTTCCTTTTCACTTTAACTTTCCTGGTTATAATCCTCATCGCTTCTAATTTTATGTTTTGGGAATGAATTGCATCTTGGAAACAACATTTAACTCTTTTACACTTCCGAATTTTTTATCTTTTCTCGCATTTAGCAACTCGTTCATATCAATACTTTTCTCGCTTTCATTGTCTTTGTCTAAAGCATAATATATCTTTCTGTTCCCTCTTATAAATTTCTGAACGTAGTTATCGCGGCTAGAGCGAATTTCCGCCGGAGTGCCTTCAAAAATCACATTCCCTTCATAAATCATCACAATCTTGTCGGCAATTTGATATGCAGAAGAAATATCGTGAGTTATTATAATAGAAGTCATATTTAAACGGTTACGTAAATCCAAAATCAAATTGTTAATCATATCGGTCATAATAGGATCAAGCGCTGAAGTCGGCTCGTCATAAATCATGATTTCCGGTTCCATAACCACCGCTCTTGCAAGCCCTACCCTACTGCGCATACCGCCCGACAAATCTGCAGGCATAAGATGTTCAACACGATCAAGCCCTACCATAGCAATACTTTTTAGAACTTTTTTATGAATTTCTTCTTGAGAAAAATCAGTTCTTTCTCTAAGCGCAAACGCAATATTCTCTTCAATTGTCATAGAGTCAAATAACGCCGCTCCTTGAAACAAAAAACCGAATTTATGACGAACATCGTCATATTTTGAAATAGGTGTTTGAGGTGACGTGATAACATCACCTTTGAATAAAATACTTCCTCCGTCAGGTCTCATAAGCCCCATGATATTTTTCATCAAAACGCTTTTCCCGTGTCCTGATTGACCTATAACGCATACTATCTGCCCTGCACAAATTTTGAAATTTACATTTTTCAACACCCTATTCGATCCGAAATTTTTTACCAAATGCTTTATTTCCAAAATAGGCGTATCCTCTACTTGTGTCATCTTTACTCCTTTTATTAAAGAAAAATTAACGCCATGATAAAATCAAACACTAAAATTAAAATTGCCGAAAGCATAACGGAAAGCGTAGTCGCAGCCCCTATACCCTCAGCTCCCTTCACACATTCAAGCCCAAAATATGAACCGGAAATCGCTATTATAACCCCGAAAACCGACGTTTTAAAAATACCTATAAGCATGTCGGGCGCATAAAAAAACAGTCGAAGTCCTTCAAGATAAGTAAACATTGTAATATCAATAAAAGCATACGCTATAAAAACGGAAGCTAAATATCCTACAAGTTCGG
Organism: Chitinispirillales bacterium; assembly: GCA_031254455.1. Lineage (NCBI taxonomy): Bacteria > Pseudomonadati > Fibrobacterota > Chitinispirillia > Chitinispirillales > Chitinispirillales bacterium. Next base: position 47,234 of record JAIRUI010000103.1, read on the forward strand.
AGAATATAACCAAAACCGGCATCATAACGGCAGCCGCGGCAACTTTCGGAAGAATAACGTATCGTATATGGTCAAGCGACAAACAATACATAGCGTCTAATTGTTCCGTAGTTTTCATACTCCCTATTTCGGCGGCAATCGCCGTAGAAATTCTGCTTGAAACTACAAAACAGGTAATCACCGGCGCAAGTTCGGTAATAAGCGCCTTGCTGACCGCATATCCCAAATACCTCATTGGAGCGAGTCCGCGCATTTGAAAATTCGCTTGCATAATTGTTTCAGCGCCTATGAACGCTCCAGTTATCAAAACGAGAGGGATTGAACCTATTCCTATAATTTGTATCTGTCGAATAGTTAAATCGGGATTTTTAAAAATAAGAGGAAAGCGATAAATAACACTTCCCGTAAGCTTTACTATTTGGCTTAACGAATACAAAAACTTATATATAATATTCACAACGCTCTTTACCATCAAAAAACATCTTCTCTTTCTTGGGAAAAATCATCCTTAGTTATAAAATTGTCAAATTTGGCGCATTCTGGAATATAACCCAAATTTATAGTTCCGGTAGGACCGTTTCTTTGTTTGGCAATAATTATTTCCGCTTTATTTTTAATACTTTTGTATTTTTTACGCTGATCATCATTCATATCCTTTTCGTTAACTTTATCAAAATAGTAACTCGGACGGTGAATAAACAAAACCATGTCAGCGTCTTGTTCAATAGCCCCGGATTCTCTCAAATCCGACAAATTCGGTTTTGAACCGAAATCATCCCCGCCGTCACCGCTTTTCCAGATAGACTTATGTTTTTCAACATCACGATTTACCTGCGCCAAAGCAACAATCGGAACACTTAATTCTTTCGCCAAATATTTCAAAGAACGTGAAATTAACGCGACCTCTTGCTCTCGATTATAATTTCTGCTGTCTTTGGGAAGCATTAACTGCAAATAGTCTATCATAACACATCCGAGTCCGCCGTATTCTTTGGCAATTCTTCGACATTTGCTATTTACGTCGGAAACTCCGACAGCGGAATCGTTAATGAATATCTCTAAATTACTTATTCTGCCGCCCGCTTCAAAAACACGGTTATATTCTCCCCCGCTGATTCCGCCGCGTATATTTTTTAGATTTATGCCCGATTCTATAGACAAAAATCTATGAACCACTTGTTCTGACGGCATTTCAAGAGAAAAAATCACTATGGGTTTAACATTTTTGATTTCTTTCTTTTCAAATTTTTCCATTTCGGCTTTTGCCATATTGAGCGCCATTGAAATTCCAAAAGCGGTTTTTCCCATTCCAGGTCTTCCTCCGGCTACAATAAAATCGCCTTCATGAAATCCGGTCGTTGTTTTGTCAAGTTCTTCAAAACCAGTTCTTACGCCGGTTACCCCATCCGAACTCGTATTTACCTTAAAATTATCATAAACTTTTTTCATGATTTTTTTCAAAAGGATAGGAGCGTTTTTCTCGCTTTCGCCTTTTGCTATATCAAAAATTTTCTGCTCTGCATCTAAAAGCGTTTTTTTTGCATCTGCGCCGATTTCATAACAAGCGTCGGATATTTGCGTAACAGTACGAATAAGCGTACGCAAAATCCATTTATCTTTAACCGCGTCGGAATACTCAAAAACGTTACTTACCGTCGCTGCCGTCGTAAGAAGTTCCGACAAATACGCTTCTCCGCCGGAATGCTCATATTTTCCCATTTCTTTCAATTGCTCGACAAGCAATCCGTGATCCAACGCTTTATGATTTTCCTGAAGTTTTTTTAACGCTTCAAAAATTATTTTGTTACGTTCATCATAAAAATATTCCTCTTTTATATCTTCCATCACGTCATTATGAACTTCTTCGTCTTGCAAAGCGGAAGCCAATATACATTTTTCCAATTCTATTGACTGTGGCAACATTCTGACATCGTTCAATACGCTACCCTGTCTGATTTCAGTAACGGCGGCGCGTTGTAAAACGCGTACTAAATCGTTCAGTATGCCATTATGCTTATTTTCAGCCATTTCTTATCTCCTTAAGCAGCCGTTCAAATTTCTGTAAATCATCCCAAGCCGGTTTTTT
>JAIRUI010000104.1 GCA_031254455.1 Chitinispirillales bacterium
TAAAGAAATTATTGACGCTCCGCAAAAAACGCAAGCGGAAATCGAAACGGTTCGCACAAAAGTTGAAAAAGTCAAGAAATTTTTTGAAAATGAAGTTGGTAAAGCAAGCGAAAATTGCGATTTCGGCAAAGAATTTTTGAGTATATCCGATTACTTGGTGAAAAAAAGCGTTTGGGCGCTTGGCGGCGACGGATGGGCTTACGACATAGGTTTCGGCGGTCTTGACCACGTCATCGCAAGCGGAAAAAATGTAAATATTTTGGTTATGGACACCGAAGTTTATTCAAATACGGGCGGACAAGCGAGTAAAGCGACGCCGAAAGGTGCGGTCGCCAAATTTGCCGCAGGCGGAAAACCTGTCGGCAAAAAAGACTTAGGTGCAATCGGTCGTTCTTACGGCTATGTCTATGTAGCCCGGGTTTCACTTGCAAACCCGGGACAAATCGTAAAGGCGATGCTTGAAGCGGAAGCGTACGACGGTCCGTCGCTGATTATCGCTTATTCCCACTGCGTAGCGCACGGAATCTCAATGAGCAACGGCGTGAACGGAGCGAAAAAAGCAATCGAAACAGGACATATGGTGCTTTACCGCTACAATCCGGAAAAAGCGCTAGAAGGTAAAAATCCGCTCACCATCGACAGTAAAGAGCCGACCGCCCCGCTTAGTGAATTCACCGCAAGCGAAAACCGCTTCAGAATTCTGCAAAAAGCAAACCCCGAAGCGTACGAAAAACTTATCGCTTCGGCAGATGCAGAAAACAGAGCGAGAATTGCGACGCTGCAGCATTTGGCGGCTGAGTAGTTTTATGTTTAATTAGATTGATAACGTCTTCATCCAAACGGATGAAGACGTTATTTTCTTGCAAAATTAAAGGATAGTATAAATTTATGAAAACAAAATTTTCTATAATATTACTATTTTTCTACCTGTCTGTATTTTCTCAAACACCTGAAATATACTGCAACACTGCAAACGAGAAAACAGGCGAGGATATAAATAATGTCAAAAATAATTACAACAATTATAGTTATTATAATTTTTTATAATTTTTCGTTTGCAATATCCGTTAAAGATATTCCACCGGTTTATGTATCATCGTACACCATTGACGATTTGCTGGAAAAAATTCACTATTCTGTAGAGCCGTTTGCAAGCGATTGGTCGAAAGATTGGAAACATCCCATTAAAAAACAATTGATTTGGGCGCAAATAGATTCGGTGATAAATCAATTAAATTCACGGGTTTGGGCGGAAGATTTATGGACGATTTATTTTACGCAGGCATTACTTTGGCACTATTTTTATCAGTTGGAAAACGAAAAAGGATATTTCGTCTGCGATTCTATCTGCAAAATTATTCAAAAAGAATTCCCAAAAAAATATGAGGCGTTTTGGCTTTACGGAGTCAATAAAATCAAGGCTGGGAGAGTAGCGGAAGGATTTGCCGTTTTAGATTCACTCTATTCTTTTTCAAACGTTTCATCGTCGTTTGTTAACGAATATTCGCAATTATCAAGAAAATGTTTCGTAGTGAAAAACAGTAACGATTACAATTTTAATCAAAACGAATTTTATTTTTCACCTAAAGAAACAAAACCTATTTTGTCACTGTGGGAAAGTGATGAAAAAGATGAAATTATCAGTTTTATTTTTACCGAAAAGTACATGTTCATTGAAAATTTTCAAATAAAATATCCAAAGTTATACAATGAAAATGAGTATAAATTTAACTTGGGAATTGATGAAAAATTTCTAAAAGAAATAAAAATTCCCGCGCTTTGGGAGCCCAATAAGGCGGCGCTTCACCCGGCGGTTTATAAAATAACAATCGACAGAAGCAGACAAAATCAATCGCTTTTTGAATATCTTTTATCAATTGTGTACAATCGATTCGACTTTGTTTCGGAAATAAAGCCGCCGTTTCGTAAAAACGCGATTTCTGTAAGAGGCGGACAATATAATGTAATTCGCGGAGTTTCCGGCAAGTCGGTTATCTACACGCTTTACGACTATGAAACCGATGGAAATTCGCAACAGTTTTTCACTACGAAAAATACAACTAAAGGAATAAAACCGATGAAAATCCGCATTCTTGTTTCACTTGAAACAACTCAAAAGGCGGAACCGAAAGCGCTCAATTTCTATCACGATATAGTAAACGGTATTTTTATTTGGTAATTTTCGGAATATGTTTAGTTTTTCTATCAGACAAAGAAGCGGATTCTCCCAAATACTTTAAAACCGATTCAAACCTTTTTCTATTAGATTCATTCAAATCACTTAAAAGTTTGTGATTTTTATACATTAATTTTGAAAATTCATGCTGATTGCAATAAGAATTTTTTAATTCATTATAATTATCATTTCCGACTTCTGCATCAACAAAAATCTCAAAAAGAGAATTTACATTAACATCCGTGATCGCCTGTAAAACACTTGACGCTTCTTTTGGACCGGAATAAATGATTATCGGTTTTTTCGCCCCTTTTTCCTGCTGCGTTAATCCTATCTGCGCTAAAACGCCTATATCTGAACTATCTATATATTCACAATCCCTCATATCAATAATGACATCTTCTATGTCTTTGTCAATAATCTCGGCTTTTACAAAATCCATAAACCCTTTCATACTTGAATCATACCGGACACTCCCGACAAGTTTGATTTTACATACGCCGACATCATCAGTACAAACTAATACATTACCTTTGACCTTATCATCCATATTTAACCACCAATATTGTTAAGTCAAATTTCTACATAAAAAATAATGATTACTTTAAATCCACAGATGAAATATAATAAATGTTTTTGCAAAATTCACAAACAATTTCAATTTTCTCGTTTAAAGCAATAATTTCTTTCTTTGTTTCATCGTCAAACAGTCGCATAGCCGAAAGCGACATTTCCTTACTGCAAGTGCATTCAAAAGATAAATTTATACTATCCAGAATCTCATATTTTACATCTGAAAATAAATTTTTTAAAATTTTTTCCGGCGTAAAATTTCTTTCAAGCATAGAATTAAACGAAATTCCGTAATTTATATTTTGAATAATTACATCTAATTCAGAAGTATCGTCTTTTGTAAAATCATCGCCGTCAGGAATTTTTTGAATCAAATATCCCCCAGATACTACGGCGCTATTTTTTTCGTTTGGAATTGTCGAAACTGCAACGGCGCTTGGAATTTGCTCGGATTGCGTAAAATAATAAGCGACGTCAGCGCCTATGTCTCCGGTTATGCAATTTATCGTCCCAGAATATGGCTGTTTAAGTCCCAAATCTTTTGTCACGGTAAGCAGAGACGCCGTTCCGACACTTTGATTCAGTTGTGTTTTCACATTGCCCCCGGCGACAAATTCTGTCTGCGGATTTGCGGTATATCCGCGAATTTTACCGTCAGATGTCGCTTCCGAGATCGCTTTGCCGATTCTTCCGTTCCCACGAAACGAAAGCGAAACCCTGTCACGTTTTCCTTTTAGCGTTCCTGCAACAAGTCCGGCTGCGGTAAGGACGTTCCCCAGAATAATTTCTGAAAGCGCCGCGGGATTTTGAATTTTGCAGGCGCAATTTACCGTATCGGTCGTAATTGCCGCATACGCCCTTATTTTCCCCGATTTTGAGATTGCTTTTAGTAGATAATCCGGCATTTATTTCTTCTCTTCGCTAATTGTTCCGTTGCGATATGTCGCAAGTAATTCGCGTAAGTTGTTTATTTTTTCCTTCAATTCCAAACCGACGTCGGTATCGCAAATCAAAATTCGTTTTCGGTTAAACTCAACAATATCACGGGTGGAAACAATGTCCGTTCCGTGCAAAATTGCGTCTTCGGTAGATGAAAACGGTTCGTGTGAAACAAGCGATATTCCCCATGAATTGAAAATTAAAGTATAACCGCCGATGCCCGTGATCGAGTGATACGCTTTTGAGAATCCGCCATCAATAACCATAAGTTTTCCGTTTGCCTTACTTGGTTTCTCGCCTTTTTTCACTTTTACGGGAATATGCCCGTTTATTATGTGCGAGTATTGCGGGTCTAATCCGAATTCCAAAAGAATTTTGTCGCAAACCGCTTCGTTGTCGCGATAATCGTAATAAGGATTTTTCTTTTCGACGTGAAGTTCTTTATCGCTTATATAATACCGTTCAAAAGTCGCCATTTTATCTTTTGCAAAAATCGGAGAATTTTCTCCCGACCATAAATACCATAGTAAATCCTGTCCGAGTAATTTGGATTTTGCATCAGTTGAAAAAAAACCCTGCCGCGCATATTTATCAAAATTGTCAAAAAGTTCTTTACCTTTGTATTTTTTCCCGAACATTTCAATTTCTTTCAACGTTCCGTCAGGATTTAATGGAATACATCCGTGAAACAGCAAATTATCGTTCATACACAAATACATACTTCCATGCGAAAACAAAAACCTCGCGTGAAACTGTAATTTTTCACTTTGAGTAAAAGCGTTTTTCATTTCTTCCATCAATTCCCGCTCGGCTGCAGTCAGTTTGTAAGGAGCGTTAGGATCAATTGTACAAAACCCATCTTTATCGTTTATGGGGTATTCAACGTTATCAATTGTTATAACGTTTCTCAAATAGTCGATTTTTGAAAGCAAAAGCCGTTTTTCCAAATTCCATTTCGGACGACGCATAATCAACTCGCCCTCAAGTTTGAAACGAATTATCGCAATCGCCTTGTGCATTTTGGCAAGTTCGCGTTTTTCGCGTTCCGAAAACATACCGCTTTCGGTTTTCGGCTGATATATAACGCATTCATCTTTTACATATGTACGCAAAGCAAAGACAGCAAGAGGGCGTAAAGAGATTCCGTACCCTTGCTCAATTGTCGTGAAATTGCCGTATCTAAGCGAAATCCGCAAAACTTCCGCCACGCAAATATCGCTGCCGGCGGCGGCGCCCATCCAAATGACGTCGTGATTTCCCCACTGAATATCGACATGATGATATTTAGTAAGAACATCCATAATTTTGTGAGCAAGCGGACCTCTATCAAAAATATCTCCGATTATATGAAGATGGTCAACCGCAAAAATCTGAATTGTCTCGGCAAGAGCGACAATAAAAGCGTCCGCTCGGTCAAGATTTATTATTTCTCGAATTATATTGTCGTAATAATTTTCTTTTTCGCCTTTATGTTCATAAACCAATTCGTCAATTATGAACGAAAATTCTTTAGGCAACGTTTTTTTTACTTTTGAGCGTGTATATTTTTCGGAAACGGCGCTGAAAAATCTTATTAGACGGTGAAGAGTTATTAAATACCATTCCGACAAATCAATTTTTTCCTTACGAATCAGCGCTAATTTTTCTTTAGGATAATAAATTAAAGTCGCAAGTTCGCGAATTTGTTTTTCGGTCATTTCCTTTTCAAAAAGTCGTTCTAACTTTGAACGGATAATCCCCGAAGAGTTGCGCAAAATGTGACTAAACGCCTCGTATTCGCCGTGAATATCGCTGATAAAATGTTCCGTCCCTTTAGGAAGCGACAAAATTGCCTGTAAATTTATTATTTCCGTACAAACCGCATCCACGGTCGGATAAGATTGCGCCAATAATTTCAAATATTCGTTACGCATAAAAGTCCTTTTTATTTCGTATATAAAATACTTTTTCCACTCAAAAAAAGCAAAAAACAACAAAAATTTAATATTATCACTTTTTTTCACACACAATTACAAAAAAATCATATTTTTAATACAATATTAAGTTAATTTCACTAAGAAAGTACGCGTATGGCTGTAAACAAAGAATTAGTTCAGGAATTTGTAAACGGTGCCGTAAGTATTTTGTCGGAAATTTCAATCTTGCTTAAAAATTTCTCAGCGGACGCAAACGACAACTCGTTTGATATTATTCACAAACATACATCAAACCTTACAAAATCGGCAGAATTTATAGGATTGACATCAATTGCGAAATGTCTTAAACAAATTGACAAAATTAATTCCTCCGTAAAAAACAAAAAATTGAAACTATCACATCAATTGATAAATTCCATACAAAATTTATTAGAAAAATTATCTGAAACTATTTCCGCAACAAGAAAAAATTCCGGAAATATAGACGAAAATTCAATAAACTCATTAATCCAAACCGCTCAAAATATAGAAAACGGAATTTTCTACGAGAAGACCGATATTCCTGAAATAGATTACGAAATTCTTCCGGATTTTATTGCCGACACAGCAGAGCATATAGCTTCCGCTGAAGAAAATTTTCTCCTTTTGTCAAAAAAAGGATTCAATCAAAACGTTGTAAATACAGCTTACCGAAATATTCACAGCATAAAAGGAAATTGCGGCTTTATCCATCTATATCAATTGCAGAATTTGTGTCACGTAATGGAAACAATAATGGGTGAAATCCGTGAAAAAATAATAACGGTCGATAATGAAAACGTCTCTTTTCTTTTAAGTTATTTGGATGTCGTTAGAGAAACGGTTTCAAAATTGGAATGCGGCGAAAAAGGAATCGTAAAAGATTTAGATATGCTGATAGAAAAAGCAAAAAATAAATTTCCAACGGCGTTCGGCGTCGAACCTGTAGAGCCGCAGAATTCTATAGTTGAGAAACAAACGCAAAAAATAGAACCGCTTGTATCTGAAAAAATAAATGTTACCGCAAAAATTGAAAAAGAAACGGTAAAAATAGTTTCTACGGAAAAACCAACAACTAAACCTGTAAAAGAAACCGCCGAAAAAAAAGAAAATACCCCGGTTTTTTCAATAAAAAATGCAGCGCAAATGAAAGATGAGATCAACAAATTAATTATAACGGAAGAAATGAAACAAAACTTCATTTCGGATTCAAACGAACAACTTTCTTCTGCGGAAGAAGCTTTTCTTCTTTTGGAAAAAAACGGATTTGAACAAGAAATAATAAATAACGCTTACCGTTACATTCATTCGTTTAAAGGAAATTGCGGCTTTATGCAATTGGAAGACCCAAAAATCATAGGTCATACGATGGAAACAGTTATGCAATTCATGCGAGAGCAAAAAATTGCGGCAGACGGCAAATCTATTTCATTTCTTCTAAATTTTTTGGATGTCTTACGTAATGTAATTTCTGCTTTTGAGCAAACCGGCAACGCATCTATTCCTGACGTTTACGAATACACAAAAAAAGCGATTCAGGTTTTCCCAGAATGTTTTGTTTCTGAAAGCAAAACACATGAAAATACAGAGAATAAAGTGAAAAAAGAAATACAAGACGTAAAAGAAACGGCTATTGTCATAGACAGCGTCATCTCAAAATCTTCTGCAAACGATATGATTCCCGTAAAACAAGACCTGCGCGTTAATCTAAATAAATTAGAAACTATTATGAATTTGGTAGGAGAATTGGTTATATCGGAATCTATGGTTACACGAAATCCGTCGGTTGCGGCTATTACCGATGAATCGTATCACCGCGGAGTTCACCAATTGCGAAGAATATGCAACGATTTACAAGATGCGGCAATGTCTCTGAGAATGATTCCTTTGAGCGGACTTTTCAAAAAGATGTCAAGGCTTGTTCACGATTTGTCAAAAGTTGTAAATAAAAAAATTGATTTGGTTATAATAGGTGAAAATACGGATGTAGATAAATCTGTTTTTGAATTAATAAACGACCCTCTTGTCCATATCATAAGAAACGCATGCGACCATGGAATTGAAATGTCGAAAGAACGAATCGCCGCCGGTAAAAAAGAAACTGGGACGATAACGATTACAGCCGAACACAGAGGCGGCGCTGTATGGATTTCCGTAAAAGACGACGGACAGGGACTTAACAAAAAAAAGATTTTGGATAAAGCTGTTGAATTGGGACTAATTTCTATAGACGATCAGCTCACTGACAACGACGTTTGGCAATTGATTTTATACCCAGGGTTTTCAACCGCAAGTATTATTTCAGACGTTTCCGGACGCGGAGTCGGAATGGACGTTGTCCAAAAAAATGTTGAGGACCTGCACGGACAAATTTTTATAACGACACAAGAAGGACAAGGGACGGAATTTACAATCCGTATTCCGCTTACGTTGGCAATAATCGACGGAATGATAGTAAAGGTTTCCGATTCGTTATACGTTGTTCCTACACTCACAATTAAGCAAAGTTTGCGATATGACAAAAGAAACATAACTTATTCGCCGGAACATGAAGAAATTCTAAAATACAAAGACAACCTTATTCCGGTTATTAAAGTCGGTAATTTGTTCAACAATAACAACAAAGGAACGCCTGAAGACGGCATATTGATTATAATTGAAGAAGCCGGAACCTCCATCGCACTTTTAGTAGATTGTATCGTAGGACAACAACAAATCGTTATAAAGGGACTTTCAAGTTACGTAAATAAGGCGCGCGGAACAAATGGCTGCACTATTTTAGGAGACGGTTCTATTGCACTAATCCTTGAAACTAAAACGTTAGCCGACATGGCTCTTGAAAATGTTAATAAAGAACAAAGAATACCGCCCGCTAAAAATACAACCAAAAAGAACAATGACGAGGAGTGAGTATGCAAGAAGAAGAAAGCATAATTTCAAAAGTAATTCCTATCAGCGATTCGGAGTTTAGAAAAATTTCCGTATTAGTGTATCAAAATTTTGGAATAAACCTCACAGAATCAAAAAGAAGCTTAGTTATAAGTCGGCTTCAAAAAGTTTTGAAAATTCATAAATTCAAAACTTTTATAGAATATATAAATTATTTGCAGACCGAAAAAGGAAAAGACGCTCTAAACGAATTAGTGAACCGCATTTCGACAAACCATACTTTTTTTTATCGCGAGTATAGGCATTTTGAATTTTTTGAAAAAATCGCATTGCCGGAAGCAAAAACGTTACGCACAAAACAAGGAATTCGCAAAATAAAATTATGGTGTGCGGCGGCGTCGCGAGGCGATGAACCATATACGATTATGATACACCTAATGCGTTTTCTTGGGCGTGATTATCCTCTATGGGAAACCGGACTTTTGGCGACGGACATTTCAGAGGACGCTCTTAGAGAAGCGATTGCCGGTATTTATCCTTTTGAAAGAGTTGATAAAATAGACAAAGCGACTCTCAAAGAATATTTCGACGTTGAAAACGGATATTATAGAGTTAAAGAATCGTTGCGCAAAGGGGTAATGTTTAGGAAATTCAATTTAATAACAAATATATTCCCATTCAAAGGTGACTTTGACATGATTTTTTGTCGAAACGTAATGATATATTTTGATGAAAAAACAAAAATAGAATTAACAAAAAAACTTTACGATCAACTTCGCGTCGGCGGATATTTGTTTATAGGGCATTCCGAAACGCTTAACGGACTCGGTTCTAATTTTAAACAAGTCCAGTCGGCTATATACCAGAAAGTATAATTCGGTATTGCATATTTTATTAGGATTATAATATTTTACCGCACATGATGTGTAAAATTGTGAAAGGATTCAATGAATAGCGCTATGATTCTTGGGGTTGGAGATCTAGGTGCGTCGGCTCAAAAAGGGGCGATAATAAAGACGTACGCATTGGGATCTTGCGTAGCGGTGATTATCCTAGACAGAAGGACTCACTGCGTAGGAATGGCGCATGTCGCACTTCCAGAATCGACGACTTCTCCCACAAAAGCAGAAACGCTTCCGGGATATTTCGCCGACACTGCGATACCGGCGTTGTTTAACGCAATGAGAAATGCGGCAGGCGGAATACTTTCATCTCCATATGATTTGATTGTGAAAATATGCGGTGGCGCTAACATTGCCGATAAGGAAGGAACTTTTAATATAGGGAAACGTAACGCATTGGCTATAAAAAAGTACTTATGGAAATATGGACTTGCTCCGCGTTCCGACGATACAGGCGGCGACTTTTCAAGAACCGTAACCCTATATCAAGAAAATGGGGTAGTGGAAATATCAAGTCCTAACAAGAAAAACTGGAAAATATAAAAATAAGGAAGGTTAATAATAAAATGCCAAAAATACTTATTGCAGATGATTCGGCTCTTGCCAGAGCGTTTATGATTAGATGTATTCAGATTACAGGAATTCCCGAATGTGAGTTTATTGAATCCTCAAACGGTCTTGAGGTAATAAATATTTTAAAAGATTTACTACCGGATTTAATCGTGACCGATATGAATATGCCAAAATGCGACGGAATAGAATTAGTGAAAAGAATTAAAGCAAATCCAAGATTAAATTCCGTTCCTATCATTGTTATGACTAGTGCGGGAAATGCCGCTCAGCGTACAGAATTAGAAAATCTTGGCGTAGATTCAATTATTTCAAAACCATTTACTCCGCCGGACGTTGTAAATATCGCAAATAAATTACTCGGGAACAATAATAATGAAGAAGGAGAATGGTAATGTTTAAAACATTAGACGAAGTGGTAGCGCTTCCTGAAATAATGTATAACGCTGTTTCCTATGCTGTTGAAACAATTACTTTTCTATCGGTTAACGATGAAATAAGCTCTAATATTATTATACCCAAAAATACTACAGAATATATTACCGGAAGTATTTTAATAAAAACCGCTCCCGCAATATATTCCATGGAATTACTTGTTCCACAAGATTTATTGGAGAAGATTTCTGCAGATATCACTGTACCGGGAACTGAATCGGAAATGACCGGCAGTATAGTTATTGATATTGCTATGGAATTGTTAAATACTATTGCAGGGAATTTAATGCGCAACATAGAAATGCTCGTCGGTCCGTTCATTTTGGAAATTCCGGAATTTGAAATAGGAAAGTCGATAAACAAAAGATCGTTCATAGTAAAAAAATATATCGCCGACGACAATTACTCGCTTACTATCGCTATAACAAAAATTTAAGACAATTATATACAATTTTACACAAAATATAATGAAAAATTTCTTGGAATATATTATTTTATAATAAACAATTTTATATAAGGAGTATTAAATGACTAAACAAGAGTTACAACGGCAATTAGCAGAACAAAGCGGCTAAACAACAAAGAATCGAAGAGATTAAGAAAATCATTAAAAATCCTACACAACCAATGAAAAATGGGATAGAAAATATAATAGACAAGTATAATAAAAAACCAGTTAGAATAGACAATCCAAAAATTACAAAAGACTGTGTTAAATTTGATGTTACAACTAATAAACCTTTAATTGAAAGAACAACAGTTCAAATTTCAGAAGATAAAGTTGATGTTAATGTAAAAGGTAATATTCCTGTGCCTAAGAAATCAAGAAATAAGTAACGTTTTTAACGTTTCAGAGGAGCGTATGAGAAAATTTTGTATTGCTTTAATCGCAGTAATTGTACTTTTAAATGGGTGTTCTACAGAAATAGAATGCGGTAGATGTGATGGTAAAGGATATATATTCTTTGACAACAATTATAATAGAGAAACATGTCCTGTTTGTGGTGGGACAGGAAAATTAAAAAAGTGATTAAAAGAATATTTAGTGTAAAGATGTATATAATTATGAAATAATATTATTTTTGCAAGAAAGCAAGAAAATCTTATAAAAGCATATCTTTTATCTAAAACTCTCTGACATGCGATTTTAAATTTTCAAAAACAGATTCTGCGCAGGCGGGACGAGAAGTCGGGCTTTCGACTACCACCGTCGTATTCACGTTACCGCGCGGAAAAAAATTTCCTACTACGCGAAGCCAGCGCGGCGAAAGATTTCTGGTAAGTTCGGCAAAAATAAAATTTATCGCTCTTTCGTGAAACGTTCCGATGTTTCTAAACGAATTAAGATACAGTTTCCATGATTTTAACTCTACGCATTTTTTATCAGGCAGGTAATAAATTTCGATT
>JAIRUI010000105.1 GCA_031254455.1 Chitinispirillales bacterium
ATCTTTCTTCCCTTGCATAGATACCCTCCTAAATATGATTTGTTTATAAAGAAAATACTAAAAAGGAAGCAGGAAATGATACTTTCCTGCTTCCTTTTTTGAGTTGTGCAACAGGCACAAATTACTTGTTTTTGCCTCCGTATTCACCTGATTTGAATCCAATAGAATTGATGTGGTCAAAAATGAAAAGCAAGATTAAAGAAATTGAACCGAGTGGGAAAGACGAACTTATTCAAGCGTTAAATACAGCGTTAGAATGTGTAACAAACGATGATGTCAGAAATTGGATTAGGCACGATGGATACAGAACACAAAAAGTTTAATTGCTATATTTATTTTACATAGTGAAAATATTATTTGCCTGCGGCAAATAAGTTAGCGCGGCGATAATTCTTATCAATTTCCTCCGTCCCTTTTCAATACCGCCAAAAACGCTTTTTGCGGAATTTCGACGCTTCCTATTTGTTTCATCCGCTTTTTACCTTCTTTTTGCTTTTCCAAAAGTTTGCGTTTGCGGGAAATATCTCCGCCGTAACACTTTGCGGTTACGTCTTTTCGATAAGGTCTGACCGTGCTTCTTGCGATAATTTTACTTCCGACCGCCGCTTGAATAGCAACCGCAAACTGCTGTCTGGGAATTAAATCTTTAAGTTTCTCGGTGATGAAATTTCCGTAATTATACGACTTATCCTTGTGAATTATACACGAAAACGCATCGACCGCTTCGCCGTTTATCAAAATGTCAAGTTTCACCATATTTGATTTTTGGTAACCCGAAAGTTCGTAATCCATCGACGCATAACCCGAACTGCAACTTTTGAGACGATCGAAAAAGTCGATAATCAACTCTTGAATAGGAATTTTGTAATGAAGAGTAACTCGTGTCGTATCAAGGTATTCCATAGTTTCCATAACCGCGCGTTTTTCATCGCAAAGTTTCATAATCGCTCCGGTGTAAGTCGTCGGAGTTATAATCTGAACTTTGGCGATCGGCTCGGAAATAGATTCTATTTCACCCGCAGGCGGTAAGTCGCCGGGACGTTCTATCTCGACAATTTCTCCGTTTTGCCTTTCGATTTTATACACGACGTTAGGAATCGTAGTGATAATATCGACGCCGAACTCTCGAGAAAGCCGCTCTTGCGTTATCTCCATGTGTAAAAGCCCCAAAAATCCGGTTCTGAATCCAAAACCCAATACCTCAGACGATTCGGGAATAAAATTCAGAGAAGAATCGTTTAACGCAAGTTTTTCAAGCGCGTTGCGAAGAATGTCGTAATCACCCTTGTCAATCGGATACAAGCCGGAAAACACCATCGGCTTTATCACCTTATACCCTGCGATAGCCGACGGCGCCGGGTTATTCGCCAACGTTATCGTGTCGCCGATGCGGATGTCCGAAAGAGTTTTGAGCGACGCTATAACATAGCCTACCTGCCCTGTTTCCAATTCCTGCGCCGGCGCTCTCTTCAGCCCGAAAACGCCTAGTTCTGTAATTTCATAAACCTGTTCTGTTTTCATAAATTTAATTTTATCGCCGATTTTTATACTTCCTTCAAAAACGCGAACATACGCAATGGCCCCCCTGTAACTGTCAAAAACAGAATCAAAAATCAACGCTTTCGTGTAAGGTTCGTTTTTGGTTTTCGGCGCCGGAATCTCAATAATGGCTTTCTCAAGAATTTCTTTGACTCCTGCGCCGCTCTTTGCGGAACAGGTCAAAATTTGCGCCGCATCAATTCCAAGCAGATCTGAAATCTGCCGCCCTACCGCTTCGGGATTCGCCGCCGGAAGGTCTATCTTATTCATAACCGGAATTATCGTCAAATCGTTTTCCATTGCAAGATAAATATTCGACAAGGTCTGCGCCTCAATTCCCTGCGACGCATCCACTACAAGTATCGCGCCTTCACAGGCGGCAAGCGAACGCGATACTTCGTAGGTAAAGTCAACGTGCCCGGGAGTGTCTATCAAATTTATCGTATATTCCTTTTGATTTTGTGCGCGATATTTCATCTGAATCGGATGCGCTTTTATCGTAATCCCGCGTTCCTTTTCCAAATCCATATCGTCGAGAAGCTGGTCTTGCATATCGCGCTCACAAATCGTATTCGTAATCTGCAAAAATCTGTCGGCAAGCGTACTTTTCCCGTGGTCGATGTGCGCAATTATCGAAAAATTTCGTATTTCATTTATCATTTTTTCTTCACCGTCCTAATTAACATAATGTTCTCCGAATAGATTTCTAAAATAGCCGTTTATCGCAAAGTTTGTGTTTTTATCGACTGTTTTTTTTATTTTCTTAGACAAAAAATCATATTTGGAAACGGATTTTTCAACAAAACAATTCTTAATTTTCAAAAACTCGTCTATGTTAATGAAAACGTCGCTGTTGCCGAAATAGTAGGGCAAGTTTTTTATGTATTCTTTGAAAACATCGACGTAGCAGTAATACGCAAAATTTTCTTCTACAACCCGTAGCGAATTATTTATTTCGTTTTCCAAAAAAGTTTTAGCCCTTTTCAATGCGTTTATATCGCGCATCGTATAAAAGTACGCAACCGCGTCATTTTTTTCGACCGATGTAAAATTCGGATATTTTGAAACGTAATTTCCTATCGAATCAAAATCGTTTATCGCAAATTTTTTGCCGTCTTCTGTTTTGAAACGATATTTTTTTATGTACGAATAATCCATTCCGTACGAATTTTTTTCGTAAAATGCGATAATTATCGGAAACTGCACAGTCTTAGACGTTTTTACAAAGTCTCCGCTTGAAACTATAACGCCGTCTTTAAGAATATAATTTTTAGTAAAATTCTTGAGCGCGTTAAAATTCGCTTCTTTGATTAAATACGAAAGCGGATGCAAAACGCAGATAAAATTCGGCTGCAATTTGTCGTAAGAAAGCAAAAACGACAAACCCAAATCGCGCGATTTCAAATCAAAATCAATATCTGTTTTTTTGCTTTTCATCGAATTTCTTATTTGTGAAGTCGTGTCGTTGTAAGGCGGATTTCCGACGATTATTATTTGCGAGTTTTCGTTCAAACCGTAACTATGTCTGCAGACGTTTTTCAGACTGTTATGATTAAAAAAACTAATCTTTTCGTTTTGTTTTCGGGCAAAAAGAAGCGCTTCTTCGTCAATATCCGCGCCGATCGAATTTATGCCGTCCAAGAAATTTCCATATCCGCAGGACGTATCTAAGAAAACGTATTTTCCCGTCTCCGGCACGTTCTTTTCAATCATTTCATAAACTTTTGCGACCAAATGCGGCGGCGTATAAAAACTTCCGAAATTTACGCGGGTTTCAAAATCAAGATGTCGGGCTTCAAAATCCATATTTTACTCAAAATTACTCAAACGAAACGATTTTCAACTTGTATTTTCCGGCAGGAGCGGCAACTTCGACAATATCCCCCGCTTTTTTACCCAAAAACGCCTGTCCAAGCGGTGAAGTTACCGAAACCATCCCTTGCGATGGATTTGCCTCGTCGGCGCCGACCAAAACATACTCTTCCTTTTCGTCTTCGTCGTCGATTTCACAGCAAATAACTTTTGAGCCGAAACGAATTTCATCGCTGTTTACTTCGGTTTCGATAATCTGGGCGTCTGCGATGCGGCTTTCAAGATAACGGATTTTATCCTGAATCTGCCCCTGTCTTTCGCGGGCGGCATGATATTCCGCGTTTTCTTTGAGATCGCCATGGGAGCGCGCTTCCGCAACTTTTTCTATTATAGCTGGTAATTCTACCCGCCTAAAACGGTCTAATTCTTCTACTAATTTATCAAACCCGCTTTTTGTCATCGGGACACGAGCCATAAATATTCCTTTTTATAAAAAAACAAATTCTCACGAAAGAAAAATACAATATATTCACAACACCCCACAAGTAAAAACCGCATCATAAGAAGAAATAATTAAAAAAGAGCAAGTTTTACCGTTTAGCGGCGAACGGTATTTTATACGTAATATCTTATAATGAAATGATACTGTAAATTTTACTCCCTGCCGCTTTCTTCTGAGAAATGCGACAAGGGTTGGAAATTGCGACAAGGCTTGGTTTTATCCACAATTTGGAAAATATAGGAAAAGATTGCACATAATTCTCAAATTTTTTCAATTTTTACTGTAAAGAAAATTCAAAAACATTCCGATAATATATATAAGTATAGACAACTGCAACATGGAGGTTGCTGTGGATACGAACATTAATCCGGTAACGGGGAAACGGCTCGGTAAGTTTCTATGGAAAGATAAAACCGAGCAGGAAAAATTTCTGTTTGATTACCGCAAAAAAATAGCGGGCGGGTTTTATTCTTCGGAATTGGTTTTGATTTCGATTTTAGACGAAATTTCTCCGGTCTTGAGCGAAAGTGTCGGTGTAAAACCCATACTTTAATCCCAGAAACAATAATAATTATACCATTGAAGCGGAGTTCTCTTCGCATGTTCGGCAACGCGATTCACAAAATCGCACATCGCGTCAAAAACAAACTCTTCACGTTTTTTACGGTCAGAATTCAAGATTTCTATCGGCTCGCATGCGCAAAATTCATAAACATTTACACTCTTTCGTGTCGTGAAAACGGGAATTATCGGCGTTTGCGTTATGGCGGCAATTTCAAATATTCCGCGCGGAAATTTCGCTTTTTCACCCAAAAATTCGATTTCAGCGACGTTATCGCCTATGTATCTGTCGCCCAAAGCCGCTACTATTTCGCCGTTTTGTAAAGCGTTTTTTATTTTCAACGCGGTTTCAAGCGCTTCGCCGTCCGATAAAATTATATTTACTTTTCGATTTCTATTCACGGTTTCATAAATTTTTTTCATTTTTTTACCGTCACGCTCAACCATTAAAATATTGAGTTTTGCACTTATTCTTTCGCTTAAAATTTCACCCGCAAGTTCAAAATTTCCTATATGCGCCGAAAGCAAAATGACGCCTTTACCGGTTCTTGCGATATTTTCAATGTAATTCTCATTTTTCGTCAAATATTTTATCCGCCTGTTTTTGCCTATAAGAAAGCCGGACTTGTGAATCAAAGTAATCGAAAACGAAAAAAAATGCGCGTAGTAATCAAAAAAATTCGTTGATAAACCTAAATGTCTGCGAAATTGCTTAACCGCCTTTCTCGCATTTGAATTTATTATCGTATGGACAAAACAGACGGGAATAAGCAGAATATAGGCGGGAATAAAACCGAAGAACTTTATCAGCGCAAGAAATATTTTTATTCCCAATCCCCATCCGCGCGTTTTCCCGCTCCATTTTTGGTCTGACATTTTTAATTTAGACGATAATTTGATTGTCAATTATCTTTATCTCCTCTTGGCTTAAACTACTATCCGATTAGAATAATGTTTAGAATCGCCCCATTGCCCGTAACCTATCTTATTTCCGGTAAGTCGTATGCGGTCTTCCAAACATTTTTTGCAATGACGAATATCTTCGTTTACACAAGGCTTGTTTTGGTACAACAGATAATTTTCCCTGTACTTTTGAGGGGTAATATTAGGCATAATAATATTGGCGCCAGCCATAATCGCCGCTTCTCTTCCTGTGGGATTTATCGCTTGCATCGCTGTCGATGCGACTATATTAATGTCTTTAAACATTATTCTGCATATCGCTATCGTTTTCAAAGTTAAATTATATCTTTCGGCGGCAGGCAGCAAATCGTCTTTATATTTGTAAAGCGGAGTATCGCAATGTTCTATATATGGTCCCATACCGATCATATCAACGTCCAAATCCCTAAAAAACAAAATATCCTGCGCAAGATTTTCAATAGTTTGAAACGGCAAACCTATCATTACTCCGGTTCCTACCTGATAATTCAATTTTCGTAATATCTTTAAGGTTTCCAAGCGCTTTTGATAACTGTGCGTTTTGTCATCGGGGTGTATTTTTTCGTACAATTCTCTGTTTGACGTCTCTATTCTTAGCAGATAGCGCCTGACGCCAAATCTTTCTTTCCACATTTTTAGGGTTTCTTCGCTTTGTTCTCCAAGCGACAAAGTTATTCCCAATTCGTTATTTGTTTCGGCGTTTATTTTTTCCAATAAAGACGTTATTTTTCTTACAAATTCTTTGGAATTCAATTCTCCAGACTGCAAAGCGATTGAAGCGTAATTTTCCCGATAAGCGTGCAACGCCGCGTCTATAACCTCCTGTTCGGTCATCGTATAACGACTGAGTTTTTTATTACCCTTGCGTATTCCGCAATAATTACAATTTTTTTTACAGACATTTGAATATTCGATAAGTCCTCTAAAATACACGACATCGCCTACACATTCGCTTTTTATTTCGGCGGCGGTTTCAAACAAAGCGTTCTGCCGCTCGCCGGTTACGTTAAGTAACGCCGTGATATCCGTCTTTGCGAGATTATTTTGAAGCAAAAAGTCAATACCCAATCGTCAATCCGGCAATCGGATATATTTTTTTGTCAAAACCCAAAGTTTTTCGTATTTCGTCGCGATCAATCATCAATCGTACGACACAGTTAAGCCCTTCGGACGTACAATAAAGATATGCGTTCTGAGCGATAAATCCCGCGTCTATATGCGCCGTGTTCAGATCGTCCGCCTCGTCTTTCCCCATCAAAGCGGTATTTGCGGCAAGCAATATGTTGAGCGGCGCTTTTTTTGCAAAATCCTGCGCTCCCGCAATGTTTCTATGGTCGCCTGATTTTACCTCTTCCAAAGAATGATTCTTAGCGTTATACTTGTAAACCGCCTCGGGCTTAACTACAAACAATTCCGTTTCCTGCCAATTTCTCGCCGACGGCGCGGTACGCTTACCGTCGCTGCGATTTATCCCCCACATAGCCCACAGTAAATTACCGAGCTGCTGGTTGGAAAGTTCCTTGCTTGAAAAATCGCGGGAAGTTTTTCGATTCGCCAACGCCTCCATCAAGGGCATTCCGCCGGTTTTATTCGGCTGCGGCAATTTAATTTCCGTTTTTTGCGCAAAAATCGAACACGGAATAAAAAAAATAAACGACACAAATAAAATTTTAATTTGATTTTTTGAGAACATACCTATCACCTTTCGTTGTGCAATAAAATATCAAGGATGAAAATATTATTTGCCAAAATGAAAAATAACAAGCGATCGTATTTCAACAAAACACTCTCTGAAATTTTTTCATAAAATAACAAGAGCCGACGTATTAACATCGGCTCTCGGTTAACTATCACATTACTGTCTATACTACCGCAGAAGAGAAAGAACGTTCTGAGGCACCGCGTTCGCCTGAGACAACATCGCCGTCGCAGACTGCGTAAGTATCTGATTCTTCGTAAATTGAGACGATTGGAAAGCAAAATCCACGTCTCGAAGCTGGCTTTCCGCATTCGTCTGATTCGCCGCAGACACCGTCAAGTTATTCACCGTGCTTTCCAAACGATTTACATACGCTCCTATATCGGCACGCATCTCACTAACGCTCCTAATAACTTCGTCAATATTAGTTATCGCCGTCTGAGCGG
>JAIRUI010000106.1 GCA_031254455.1 Chitinispirillales bacterium
CTGACTTGTAAAATTGAAATTGAAGTTCAGAGTTTGGAAGAATTTTCACAGGTTATTTCTTTGTCGAGAAAACCAAATATAATTATGCTTGACAATATGAATATCGACTACATGCGTAAAGCTGTTGAAATACGTAACAAAAAATCTCAAGAAATATTATTGGAAGCGAGCGGAGGCGTAAACGAGGATAATATTTTAGAAATTGCCGAAACCGGTATAGATTTCATTTCAGTTGGGTCATTGACGCATTCGACTAAAATACTTGACATTCATTTAATAATATTTTAATTTTTTTTATAATTTTTTATGAAATTTGTTTTGGCATATATTATATTAGGGTTATTGACAAGCGATGTTCCCATGCATTTCTTGTATGTGCAGAATTTTGAAAAGAGTTTGTAGGTT
The DNA here is from genome assembly GCA_031254455.1 of Chitinispirillales bacterium. Classification (NCBI taxonomy): domain Bacteria; kingdom Pseudomonadati; phylum Fibrobacterota; class Chitinispirillia; order Chitinispirillales; species Chitinispirillales bacterium. The sequence goes on from JAIRUI010000106.1 coordinate 406, forward strand.
TTTTTTAATTTTTTTAGGGTTTATTTTTTAGGAGGTTTTATGAGAAAAGTTGTTTTGGTATCCATGTTGGCTTTGGCGCTCATTGCTGTAGCGTGTAAAGAGTCAAAAACAACTGATGGTGTTGTTGCAACTGAAAATGTTGTAGTCGTTGAAGAAGAAGTTGTAACCACTGAAGAAGCGGCTGCTGCAGAAACAGAAGCGACAGAAGAAGTAGTTTCTGAAACTAACGCTGCAAACGAAGCGGCGGCAGAGTAAGTAAACTTTAGTATTATTGGGTTCAAAATAAGCTGAGTGTAATTAATTTATTCTTAAACTTATTTTGAACCGTTATTTTAATATTGTTCAAAAACAAACGGATATTCCACAATAGTAGTATCATTTTCAATTTGAATTTCAGAAAATTTCCATCTTTTTATCGTTAAAACTATATTCTTCTCGAAAATCATGTCGTTTATGTCGCTTTGTAAAATTTTACAATCAACTATCTCTCCGGTAGAAATTATTTTGAATCTGACTATAAGTCCGCCGTTTAATTTGTTGCCTTGCCGCATATAGTTGATATATTCTTTGCGAATTGTGTTTGAATTTTGGTCTATTCCTCTCATAATATTTGCACGACTGCGCTGTCCTATAATCGTTTGTCCGCGGATTCCATCGTATTTTAATATTTCAGCAGAATCAACATATATTGACGTATCTTTCTCCAATACGGTCGAATCAGAAAAATTATCCTTCTGCGCACTTTTTCCTTTCCCTCCCAGAATGAATTCCAGTGCAAACACAGGAATTATAATTATTATAATTGTTATAATTACTTTGTTCATAAAATACTTCTTTCTTTTTGTTTCACCCTGTACAAAATAATTATTTTATATGCGTGTGAAGGAGAGTGTGAATATGTTAATTAGAGATTTGGGCGATTTTCCGGAATTTGAAACTGTTCTATTAGGAAATTCTGTTGACGAGGAAGCGAAACAAATTATTGTTTCGGAGTTAATGAGCGACGTTTTGACCGAAGATAACGGCGGAAATGTTGTTTTGATTACCGGATTATGTACCGAGCAAGCGATAAGAACCTCGAACATGGTCGATGCGTTGGCGGTTGTTATTACAGCCGGAAAAAAAATTACCGCGTCTATGATTAAGATAGCGAACGATGCCAAAATTTCGCTTTTTTCCACAAAATTGAGAAATTATGAAGTTTGCAAGTTAATTGCGGGGAAAATGTAAGTGGTCGATGAAAAACTTTTAAACCCAAGCGGTTCGATTGTTATCAAAGAAATGATTACCCGAATTCGTGTCAGAGACGCGATGAACTCGTTGGTTTTAACGGGGAAAGTAACGGCGACAATGAGGGAAATTCAAAATATCATGCGTGAAAGCAAAATTTCCGGCGTCCCTATTTGCGACGATAACGGAATTTTGACGGGAATGATCACTGTTGACGATATTATCAAGGCGCTTGACGGAAATTACATAAACGACTGTGTAGAAAAACACATGTCAAAAGACATTATAACTCTTGACGCAGATTTACCGTTGTCGGTTGCGTTTTCGTATTTTGGAAAATATCAATTCCGACGCTTCCCGATTGTTGATTCTAATAAGAAACTTACAGGAATAATTTCCGGCAGAGACATTTTGAGCAAAATGTTGGAATTGTTTAATCAGGAAGTCGGAAAACTTGAGGAAATGATTCCTGAAGAAAAAATGATAAGTCAAGAATTTTACTATAAGAAATATTCCGTCGCCGCTAAAGATATGACGCATGCAGGAAACGCTTCCGGGGAAATTAAAAATTATTGCGGAAAATGTGGAATGTCGCGAAATCTTTGCCGTAGAATAGGCGTTGCGGCATTTGAACTTGAAATAAATATTGCGGTACATTCATATGGCGGAACGCTTTCTTTGTCTCATAAAGGAAACGAATTGCAAATAATTTCACAGGACATCGGTCCCGGCATAGAAGACATAGAATTGGCAATGCAGGAAGGTTATTCGTCGGCGAACGATTGGGTGCGTTCTTATGGCTTCGGCGCTGGAATGGGGCTTCCAAATATAAAAAGAGTGTCCGATGTTTTTGATATAAAGTCAAGTAAAGAAAAAGGGACGGTTGTAACGGCAACTTTTTTTATAGACGGTGAAAAACATGAAATTCTTTGAGCGATTACATTTATATGGAGGGATATAATGAAAACAAGCGATGTTTCAAAAATTTTGTTTATTAAAGCGGCAAACGATGTTTTCGACGGAGAAGTTAACGCCGCATACACTTCCGATTTGTTGAGCGATGTATTGGCAAACGCAGAAAGCGAGTCCGTATTAATAACCATACAAGCGCATAAAAATACTACAGCCGTCGCAGGAATCGTCGGCGCAAATACAATAATTATTTGTAATTCAAGAGAAATTCCGCAGGATATGATTTCGGCGGCGAATGATTCTAAAATTACACTTTTTGTCTCTGAAAAAAATCAATTTGAAACAAGCGTTGCGATCGCAAAATTACTCGGAACGCACTGACATTTAAAATTTTGCATAATTTCGGTTTCCCCTTGCTTTTCGCAGGAAAAGTATTTTATTTTAATGTCGAGTTTTCAGCAAAAAAATCTAAAATCCGGAGGAAATATGTCAAAAATATGCGACGTTTGCGGAAGAGGGCCGGTTATCGGCGGGTCGGTTTCGCATGCTCACAATGTAAGTAAGAGGGTTTTTAAACCAAATCTTCGTAACATTAAATTAGAAATTGACGGCATTAATCAAAACGTCAAAATTTGTATGAGATGCCTCAAATCTCTGTCTAAAGTATAGTTATTATTGGTTGTTTTGTGCGACTTTTTGTTTTCTTAATGTTATTGTTTACGGTAACGCAGGCAAAGCCGGTAGTTATCGTGAGCGCGTATCCGATTTATGATTTTGTGTCCGTTATAGCCAAAGACGAAGTGTCATTGATTTTGCTTCTTCCGCCTAACAGCGACCCTCATTCGTTTGAACCTACTCCAAAAGACATTGTAAATATAGGTAACGCCGACATATTTTTTTATATTTCGCCGGAGTTTGAACCATGGGCGCAAAGGTTTGTAAAAAAGGCGAAATCTGCGATTTTTGTCGCCGACAAAAAACACGAAGATCACTACGACAACGATAAAGAGCGTCATGACCCGCACGTTTGGCTTGACCCTGAAGAAGTTGTTGAAATTGTTGAAATTATCGCGGAAAATCTAAAAAATATCTTGCCGGAAAATGCGGATTTTTTTGAAAAAAATGCAAAAAATTTGCTTACACAAATAAATGATTTAGATATGGAATACAAAATCAAATTTGAGAGATGCGAGCATAGAAAAGTGTTTTTTACAGGACATAATTCTTTTGTAGGGTTTGCAAAAAGATATGGTTTGCAGATAATTCCGATAACGCAAAGTTTTTCATCCACTTCCGAGCCGTCGGCAAAACAAATAGCGATTATCATTGATGAAATTCATAAAAGCGGAGCGAAATTTATTTATTATGACGTACACAGCGGTATTTCTGCGGCAAAAACGATAGCGAAGGAAACACAAACGCAAATACTTCCGCTTTTTACAATTCACACGACAAGTAGAGATGATTTCGCTAAAAAAGTACACTACATTGAGTATATGAAACGTAATTACGAAAATTTATTGCGCGGCTTGCAATTTTAATAATAAATTTTGTTTTTAACACCTATTTTATTTATGGAGTTTTATGGATAAGGCGAAAGCAGGATACGTTGAAGGCATAATATCAATATTTATAAATACGGCGTTGTTTTTTATTAAGTTATGGGCTAGCGCGGTAAGCGGTTCAATTGCGTTGGCCGCCGATGCATGGCATACGCTTTCCGACTCAATAAGTTCAATAATTGTTGTCGCGGCGGTAAAATTATCATCAAAAAAAGCTGATAAAGAACATCCGTTCGGACATGGACGTTGGGAACATGTGGCGTCTCTTTTTATAGCTGTTTTTCTTGGCGTAATAGCGTACGAGTTTCTAAAAAATTCTATAATGCGATTTAACAGCGGAAACGAAGCGGTTTTCACATCGGTCGCCATAATTGTTACTATTATATCAATCGTTACAAAAGAAGCGCTGGCTCGGTACGCGTTTTACATAGGACGAAAAACTGAAAATCTGAGTATAAGCGCAGACGGTTGGCATCACAGAACCGACGCTTTATCCTCAGTCGTTGTATTGACAGGAATTTTGTTTGCAAAAAAATTTTGGTGGATTGACAGTGTTTTGGGAATTATAGTCGCCATGATGATTTTTTATGCAACATTTGAAATAATGAAAGAGACAATAACGAAATTTTTGGGCGAAGAACCAGGACAAGATTTGATTGATGCCGTAAAAAAAGAGATTTTGTGCGTTTATAACTACGATTTGGAAGTGCACCACTTTCACATTCATAACTATGTTTTACATAAAGAATTAACTTTTCACATCCGTTTAGATAAAAATTTGAATATAGAAACCGGACACAAAATAGCAAGCGATATAGAAAAAATAATAGGGGAAAAATTTAATATGGCCGTGACGATTCACGTTGAACCCCTGTATAAAAATTCTTAAACTTAGCGTAAATAACGTTCAAAGAAATGGATGACAAATGAAATATATTCCCATAGTTGAGTTACCGCTCTTAATTGTTATGGTACTGATTCGCGCCGCCATTTTTAGGCGTCAGAGAGTTAAAACTATAGTATTCGGCGCAACAGATAAAACTGATTTTGTAATTATTCCTATAGTTTTTTCTTTCTTTTACGGTATATCGGCGTCGGTTTTTGATTTGCCTTTCCCAGAAACTTTAAAAAATCATTTTTGGAATCCGGATTTCTTAATCGTTGCAGCAATAATTGTTTGCTCGTCTGCACTTGTATGGTTTGGCGTTACCTTAAAAATATTCGGCAAATCATTTCGCGTGGGAATCGACGAAAACACTAAAGACGAATTAGTGACAAACGGCACGTTTGCAATCGGCAGAAATCCGATTTATCTTGCTTTTATCACATTTTTTATCGGTATTTTTACGGCGTATCCTAATATAACAACCCTTGTGTTTTCGCTTCTCGTAACCGCAACGATCCATAGGCAAATTTTACGCGAAGAGAAATTTCTCAAAAACCATTACGGTGCGCAATACGAAGAATACTGTAAAAAAGTACGAAGATATGTTTAATTTTAAAAAGGGAATTTAATGGATTTTTTTCTAAATTCTGATTTTGCAAGCGCCATTGACGAATTTGGACTTGTATTTTTTGGAAATTCATTGTCGCAATGGATGCTTTCGGTTTGTCTGACGGTTATGGTGTTTTTATTTTTCTTTGGGTTAAAACGATTGTTTTTGAAGAAATTGCCGAATTTCGTGAAAAAAGAGGAAAGCAGATTCGGTAATTTTTTCCGCAATATGCTGAAAGCCTGCGGTAGCTGGTTTTTTTTAGTAATTGCGATTTACTTCGGTTCAAAACCGTTGCAATTGGACAATTATCAGCGCCTTATAACAGATATAACGGAAGTGGCGATGTTCATTCAAATAGGTGCGTGGTTAAGCATTATGCTTTCGGAGTTTTTGCAAAAATGGGAAGTAAAAAACAATCAGGATGCGGCTTCTATTGAGATTGTAATTTTTAATAATTTCGGACGTTTTTTAATCTGGACTTTGGTTTTGCTGCTCGCTTTGGACAATATGGGTGTAAAAGTAGTGTCGCTTATGACCGGATTGGGTATCGGAGGTATCGCGGTGGCTCTTGCGGTACAAAAAATACTAGGAGATTTGTTCGCTTCGATTTCGATAATGCTTGATAAACCTTTTGAGATAGGCGATATGGTCGTTGTGGATGAATATTGCGGCTATATAGAGAAAATCGGGATGAAAACGACACGAATGCGCAGTGTTTCTGGAGAGCAATTGATTCTTTCAAACAGCGACTTGTTGGGAAGCAGGATTCGCAACTATAAAAGGATGACAGAGCGGCGTGTTACGTTTTCTTTTGGAGTTACGCATAGAACTTCACGGGAAAATTTGAAAGCGATTCCAGAAATATTTAAAGATATTATAGACAAACAAAAGAACGCTCGTTTTGACAGAGCAAACTTGCAGGGAATCGGGGATTTCTCAATGATTTATGAGTGTGTTTATTGGATAGAATCACCGGACATGAAGGTATTTATGAATGTCCAGCAGAATGTAATATTGGATGTTATAGACGCTTTCGCCGCAAGAAATATTTCTTTTGCGCATCCGACGCAGACTTTGTTTGTCGGCGGAGTGGGAAACAACGGCAATTCGGAGAAAACAAATGAGATTGGAAAAAGTAAAAATACATGATAAACGATATTTGGAATTTATTATTTTGAGAGTTTTCACTAAAAGATAGACAGTAATGCATCCCTGTATTTTTCAAACACTGTATGGTTTTGAAAATTAACCCAAAGTTTTATACTCCTATCCACCATTTCTTTTTTATGTGATACTACTTTTGTCCTACGAGTAAATCTTGCTATATTATGCCTTGTGTTGCTATTGTCTCGCTCTATTGCAGGAGTATGGCTCTTCCCTATAACGTGCCTGTCTTTTGGAAGAACTTTTGCAAAAGAATCCCAATTGTCTGTATAAAAAATGCAATTATCGGTCATTTTGCTTACTTTTTTGTAAAGTCGTCTGAATGTGGCAGTATCACGACCGCCGATTTCCCACGCGACAACTCTACCCGTGCTACGCTCAAATGCTTTGATAATCCAAAGTTTTCTTTTTTTTTATTTATATAATGCCACATTTCATCAAATTCCATTTCTTTTATTTCTCCTTCTGTTTCCACAAACTCAATATTGTTACTTGCTTCTACAATCCAGCGATACACAAGAGACGGAGAGGCGTCTAATATTTTTGCCAAATGATTAAACGTCCCTTTCATTGTCGAGTAAAGAAGCACGCATAACGCTTTCTTTACTGCTACTTTATGATTTGTGCGCTTGTCGCCAACGATAAAATTATATCCGCAATCTTTACACTTCCAACGCTGATTTTTTCTTACAAAACCGTTCCTTACTATCTTTTCACTGCCGCATCGTTTACATTTAAGCATAATGTCCACCACAAAATATTGTTTAACAGTATTAATATACGTTATGCAAAAAACAAATATCTATCTTATGGTGAAAACTCTCATATTTTTTAGTCTTCACTACCTCTCACTCGTACTATTTCCGACAGGAAAAAGCAGCGCGTATTTCCGAATTTGGATTTTTTCACTGCGCCGATGCTACAGGTACGTTCGCAGGTTGCTTATTCAACCATTCTTCTTACAGCTCCTTCGTCTGCACTGGTTGCAAAATACGCATACATTTTAAGCGACTGTGAAATCTTGCGATTTCTATTAGGTTTGAATGCGTTCTTGCCTTTTGCAAGTTCGCTTTGTCTTCTCTTTTGTAATTCTTCGTCCGAGATTTTAAGCGTAATGCTTCTGTTTGCTATAGAAATATCTATAATGTCACCGTTTTTGACAAGCCCTATCGTTCCGCCGTCTGCGGCTTCCGGAGAAACATGCCCGATTGACAGCCCGCTGGTTCCTCCGGAGAATCTTCCGTCCGTTATCAGCGCACATTCTTTACCTAAGCCTATAGATTTTATATAAGACGTCGGATAAAGCATCTCCTGCATTCCTGGGCCGCCTTTTGGTCCTTCAAAACGTATTACAACAACGTCTCCAGCAGACACTTTTCCCCCTAAAATACCTTCGCAGGCGTCTTCCTGGCTGTCGAACACTACAGCCTTGCCTGAAAAATCGTATATTTTTTCATCGACGCCGGCTGTTTTTACCACACAGCCGCGGCTTGCAACGTTTCCGAACAGAACTCCCAATCCTCCGTCTTTGGTATAGGCGTTTTCTACGCTTCTAATACATCCGTCTTTTCGATCGGTATCCAATTCTTCGTAATAATTATCTTGTTTTCCGATTTCGTTGCAAAAAACGTTTGCCGGCGCGGATTTGTATATGATTTTTGCATCTTCCAAGCAAGCCTTTGACATGATGTCATACTTTTCCAAACACTCGCCAAGCGTCAATCCATCGACTCTTTTTACGTCTGTGTTTACTAATCCCGCTCTTGCCAGTTCACCCATAAGAGCCACAACTCCGCCGGCGCGATTAACGTCTTCGATATGATATTTGTGCGTGTTGGGCGCAATTTTTGCAATGCATGGGACTTTACGCGAAAGTATGTCCATATCGCTCATATTGTAATCCACGCCGGCAGCTTTTGCTATCGCAAGCAAATGCAGCACAGTATTTGTAGAACCGCCCATTGCGATGTCAAGCGCCATTGCGTTTTCAAAGGATTTTCTGTTTGCTATGCTTCTTGGAAGTACGCTTTCATCGCCTTCAGAGTAGTATTTGTTTGCATTGCGTACGATATGTTTAGCCGCTTTTTTGAACAACTCCAATCGGTTTTTGTGCGTAGCGACCACAGTCCCGTTTCCAGGCAAACCAAGCCCTATCGCCTCAACCAAACAGTTCATAGAATTAGCAGTAAACATCCCCGAACAACTCCCGCATCCGGGACAGGAAACAGCCTCCACCTCAGCCAATTCTTCTTCGCTTACGTTTTTATCTCCAGCCATGACTATCGCATCAATAAAATCATATTTCCTATCTTTGCCTTTACCCGCTTCCATAGGTCCGCCGCTTATAAAAATAGTGGGAATATTGAGGCGCATCGCAGCTATTAACATTCCGGGAACAATTTTGTCGCAATTCGGAATACATACAAGCGCATCGGCTCTATGTGCGTTTACCATATATTCGACACTGTCGGCGATGATTTCACGGCTTGGAAGCGAATACAGCATTCCTGAATGCCCCATAGCGATTCCGTCATCAATTGCAATAGTGTTAAACTCTGCGGCAAAACATCCTAATTTCTCAATTTCCTCTTTTACCAACTGCCCGACATCGTGCAAATGACAGTGACCGGGTACAAATTGCGTAAAAGAGTTTGCAACGGCTATGAGCGGCTTGCCAATCTGCTCCTTCTTCATTCCGTTTGCCGCATAAAGCGCCCGTGCGCCAGCCATAAGCCGCCCTTTTAGAACGGTATCGCTTCTTAATGGAAACTTCATAAATTCGCTCCTTTTTTTCCAATAAAATAATAACTGTTCACAACACCCCACAAGTAAAAACCGCATCATAAGAAGAAATAATTAAAAAGAGCGATTTTTACCGTTTGGAAGTGAAATGATGTTTAAAGTACTTGAAATACCGCAAAGAAAAACAAATCTCATTAACGCAGATTTCGGCGCGATGGCGAAATTAAAGACGCGAAGCGAAAATAAACAAAAAAATATTTCCGTTAACCCGTAACTTTTCCTAATTTTACGTAACATGTTAAGGTATAATATTCAATTTTTTCAACAACTCTCTTGTAGTTTTAGTCGTTTTCGCATCATACCATTGATTGTTGATTTTCAC
>JAIRUI010000107.1 GCA_031254455.1 Chitinispirillales bacterium
TGTTGTAGTGGTATGGGGAGGGGGGGGGGGAGGGGGGGGGGGTGGGGGGGGGGGGGGGGGGGGGGGGGGGGGGGGGGGCTGTTAGGACTATATGCGTAATTAAACTTCGTAGTTATTGACGTATGAACGATTCGCACCATTTTGAGAAACAAATGAGAAATATTTTTTGCTGTTTTGCTAATTATCGTCATATTTATTAACCCTACCCAAATTCATACTTTATTAAGATCGTTATTGATAATATAATATTGTTATCGGATATTTGTCAAGGGACTTTTACAAGACCTTTTTCTCAAAATAATTTTTCAATCTCTTTCAAAAACGAATTCACGCCTTTTTTCATAACTTCGTTGTCCAAAGAAATGGAATAACCGCTCACATGTCCGTCGATTCTTCCGCCGATTTTTCGTCCCTCGTTTTTGGGTTCGGCAAAAACCATCGCATTCCAAATTTCTTTTCTAACTGCAAATTTCATATCCGGATTGAAATGTATTTGTATGCTGAAGTCAAGTTTATTATTTTGCGGAGAATAATGTCCGTTTGCAGAAACCGCATACTTAAAATTGTCGGCTAAAAAACTATTAACCCGAACTTTTGAATAGGAATAGTCGAAATTCGTCGTAATTTTTGCGAAATCAAGATTATTTATTCCCAAAACCGATACCGCGCTTAATATCGGTTTTGAATATTTTTGGTTATTGTATTTGAAATCGCTCATTTCTATTGAAAAAACCGCCTGTTTTTCTCTTAAAATTTTTGAGAAATCCGACTTAATATCCACAAAATCGCTCGAAACCATTGTGCCGGAAATTTTTCCATAGACGCATAAATCAGGAAACAAATTTTTGATTTCAATATTATTAAAAACCGCTTCAATGTCTTTTAATAAATAATTATACGAGTCGAAATTCGCTTTCATATTCAAATTACCCTCAAAAATTTTGATATTTGAATTTATACTAAAAAATCCGCTGTCAATGGTTCCGCTCGCCTCAATTTTTTTCACATGGAAATAAAAATTATCGACTTTATTTATTAATAAATCATATTTAAGCGTCTCTTTTTCAAAGCGTAAATTCGCTTTTGCATCGGAAAAAATTTCTTTATCGTTTACCCCAAAAACAATATTTTTCAGTTTTGCAGAATTTGAAAAGTCACTTATACCTACTTTTTCTTTTTTGATTTTTTGCTTGTAAATCGCTCTTGCGTAAGCGAGGAGAGAAATTTCAAGTTCAAATGATTTTGCATCCGCTTTTATATTTTTTGAAAAATCGCCGACACAAACGCCGCCGAATTCAATCAAATTCGGAAATCGAAAATCTGCGCGTTCGATTTTTGTTTCAAATCCGTTTTTTGCGCTCGCTTCCACTATTTCCGCTTTCATAGACTCAAGGGAATTTGGAAAATAAATCGTCGCTAAAATCCCCGTACCTATAACTATAATTACCGAAAAAGCGACAAAAATTATGATAACCTTTGACATTTACCTATTCTCCGATTTAATTTTATCGCAAAAGTTCGGACAAAAATACATTTTGGAGATAAACGCTATGTCAAATTCGGACAAATTGTTTGAAAACGAATATAAAATGCTTTGGGATATGACGGGAAACAGCCCGGTAATGGAAAAAGTAGTTCGTTTGTGCGTGAAAATCGCTCCAAGTTCCGCAAACATAGTAATGCTGGGTGAAAACGGCACGGGAAAGGAATATTTTGCGGAAATTATACATAAATTGTCAAAGTCCGACGGCAAATTCGTTGCGGTAAATTGTGGAGCGATTCCGGAAAATTTGTTTGAAAGCGAGTTGTTCGGGCATAAAAAAGGTTCGTTTACAGGCGCGGTCGCGGATAAATCCGGCGTCGTAGAAGAGGCGGACGGCGGAACGCTTTTTTTGGACGAGATAGCCGACTTGCCGCTTAACTGTCAAGTTAAACTTTTACGTTTTATACAAGAAAAAACATTTAGGAGAGTCGGTGAAAATTCGGATAGAAAATCAAATTGCAGAATAATTGCCGCAACTAACAAAAATTTGAAGCAAATGATTGAAGATAATTTATTCCGCGAAGATTTATATTATCGAATAAACGTTTTTGCAATTACTCTGCCGCCGCTTAGAGAGCGGAAAGAAAGCATTTCGTATTTAATTCCTTTATTTATGCATCAGCAGTGCGAAAAACTCAAAAAAGGTACGCTTGATTTTTCAAACGAGGCGAAGTTTGCGCTTATGAGTTATGATTACCCTGGAAATATTCGTGAGCTGCGAAACGTCATAGAACACGCGACGGTAGTGAATGAATCGGGAGTAATTTCGTTTGAGGATTTGCCCGAGTATTTGCAAAAATTCATTGAAGAAAAATACTTGAATCACAAAAGTTTGGCAATTGAATATAAGGATATTCCTCTTATTGAAGTGAAAAAAGATATAATTCCGGATAAAAAAAATGAGGGAACAGACGATAACGACGTTTTTTGCATAAACTCTTTAATGACACTTAATGACGCGGAGACAGCATATATTAAATTTGTATTGAAAAAATGTAAAAATAATTACTCAAAGGCGGCGAAAATTTTGGGAATCAGCCGTTCTACAATTTGGAGGAAACTAAACGATGAGTCGTATTGACATAAGGATTTATTACGAAGACACCGATTTGAGCGGCGTAGTCTATCACTCAAATTATCTAAAATTTATGGAGAGAGGGCGTACGGAATTCCTTCGCGAACACGAAATTGATTTGGCGAAATATCATGAAGAAGGCGTAGTTTTTGCCGTTACCGAAGTCAAAATACAGTATCGCTATCCCGCAAAATACAACGACTTAGTGAGAGTTGAAACGGAATTAGACGCAATTTCGTCTTTTCAAGTAAGTTTTCGCGACGAAATGTTTAATCAGGACGGAAAGTGTTTGAGCAAAGGAACGGCGAAAATTGTCGCTGTGGATGAAAAAAGCGGAAGCGCGATTCGTTTACCTGAAAGTTTCATAAATCTTGCCGAAAAAATTTTGGAGCAAAACAAAAAAAATGTATAGTTATTTTTTGAAGTCGTTTGGCTGCCAAATGAATAGCGCCGATTCCGATTTTATTGCCGGATTGCTTACGGCAAGAGGATTTTCTTTGTCGCAAGACATCAAAACCGCCGATATCGTGATTGTGAATACTTGTTCTGTCCGTCAAAAGGCGGAAAGCAGGGCTTTTGCGCAAATAATGGAATATTGTGCGATAAAAAAAAAAGATTCGTTGCTTTGGGTTATCGGTTGTATGGCGCAACGGACAAGTAATGAATTAAAAGAGAAAATTCCAAATATTCAAAGGATTATCGGTGCGCAGGAAATTGAATTTATTGAAGAAAAAATAGACGAATATCTTTTGCCGCTGGGGCATTTTGACATTTTGCCGCAAAATATAAGAAGTCGATGGAGTTCTTTTTTACCGATTATGCGCGGCTGTAACAATTTTTGTACGTATTGTATCGTGCCGTTTGTCCGCGGCAGAGAACATTGCGTAAAATCTGCGCAAATTTGTAATCAAGCGCAAGAAATTATCGACAGCGGGGCGTTGGAAATTACTCTTTTAGGGCAAAATGTAAATTCTTATGGAGACGAAAATTTGGATTTTGCGGATTTATTGGCAAAGGTTTCGCAAACAAAAGGACTTAAACGTTTGCGGTTTATGACTTCTCATCCGAAAGACATAAGCGGGAAATTAGCGGAAACTATTGCAAAAACTCCAAATTTATGTAAGCATATCCATTTGCCCGTACAATCCGGAAGTTCCGTAGTTTTGGAAAAAATGAACAGAAAATATACACGCGAACAATATCTTGAGAAAATTGCGATGATTCGCGAAATTATTCCCGACTGTGACATCACTACCGACGCTATGGTCGGATTCCCCGGAGAAACGCAAGAACAATTTTACGAAACGATTTCGCTTTTTGAGCAAGTGAAATTTACGTTTGCGTTTATGTTCGCTTATTCGCAAAGAGACAAAACAGCCGCCTGTAAAGAACAAGGGCAAATTCCTCAAGAGGAGAAACAGCGTCGTTTGGCAAAACTCGTAGAGGTACAAAATTCTATTACTAAAGATTTTTATTCGTCGATGATTTCAAAAGAGTTTGAAACATTTTTTACTTTGGAACAAAACAAAAAACACACACATTCTTGGGTCGGGCAAGATTTCGGCGCGAAGCGGATTTTGGTGAATACAAATCAAGATTTGGGAGGAAAAATCGCAAAAGTAAAGATTGTTAAAAGCAGTGGAATGACACTTGTCGGAGAGTTGATATGAAAAAAATATTGTTTGTTTTCGGAACGCGTCCCGAAGCGGTAAAAATGGCGGTCCCGATTTTGGAATTGAGAAAAAGGAAAAATGTCGAATTGAAAATTTGCGTTTCCGGGCAGCATCGTGAACTTTTAGACGGCGTACTTGACGTTTTTGAAATTAAACCTGATTTTGACCTGAATATTATGAAACAAGGGCAGGATTTATCGGATATTTCTTCGGCTGTTATTTTAGGACTTCGCGGCGTATTTAAGCAATTTGACGCAGACGTAGTCGTTGTACACGGCGATACGACAACGGCGTTCGTTTCTGCATTGGCGGCATATTATCAGAAAATAAAAGTAGCGCACATTGAGGCTGGTTTGCGTACAGGTAACATCTATTCGCCGTTTCCGGAAGAAGGTAACAGAATAATGATTGACGCGATAAGTTCGTTTTTATTTGCGCCCACAAAACACAGCGAAAAAGCGTTGCTTTCGGAAAATATTGATAAGTCAAAAATTTTTGTCACGGGAAATTCGGTTGTTGATGCGCTTTTTGAGATACGAAGTAGGATAAATTCCAATGAAAATTTACGAAAAACCGTTCTTGAGAACATAAAAAAAGCGGGATACTCGTTTAACGATAGTCGAAAAATTGTTCTGATTACTACCCACAGAAGAGAAAATATCGGTGAAAATCTTATTGAAATATACAATGCGATAAAAATTCTTGCGCATAGCAATACGGACTGCGATTTTTTGGTTATTCTGCACCCAAATCCGGCGCTTGCGCGAATTATCGAACCGATAATTCTGCATACGGAGAACATAAAAATTCTTCGCGACGTCGATTATTATTCATTTATGTTTTTAATGAGCAAGGCTTATATAATTATGACTGATTCGGGCGGGATTCAGGAAGAAGCGCCAAGTTTTGGCGTACCGGTTTTTGTCTTACGAAACGAAACTGAGCGTCCGGAAGGCGTCGAATGCGGCGTTATTAAAATTTTGGGAACAAATAAAAATTTTATCGTTTCCCAAACGTCTCAAATTTTTAAAAATACGCAGATTCGTAATTCGATGGTCTGTAAAGAAAACCCTTACGGCGATGGAAAAGCGTCGCAAAGAATCGCAGATGTTTTGTGCGGGTGATCAGAGTGTGTTTTAAGAAGCCTGTTGCGTAAGCGCTTAGCGCGGTTATTGTTTTAGCGCAAGTTTTGTTGTCTGACAGTCAGATTTTGCAAATAGTATATTCCCTTAGGTTCAAGATGAGTTAAGCGTAAATTATATTTGCTTAACTTATGATAAGAAGAAGAAAAAACAAGTATATAATTCGTTCTTTAGAGGGAATTATATACATCTGTGACCAAGAAGAAAGAAACGGACGATTACGTTGAATTTGCAACGTATACGTTTCGAATGGAAGATGTTACGAATGTGCATGGTCAAGTGGTAGTTAAAGGCACTTGGATACCTTTTGAGCCGAAAGATTGTGTTGTTGGTTACACATACAAATCATGGGATAATTGAAATGCATAAAAATAAAATAAATTTAATATTGCTTTTGCTGGCAATATTGATATTGAGTATTATATGTCAATCTTGTGCTGGAGCCGGAGGGCGTTGCAAATACATTACCATTGACGCTTATGTAATCATTGACAGTATTACGTCTCTTGAAGATTATTGTAAAGACAGATGTGAAGGATTGCTTTATTATGAAAACTGTTATAATAATTGCATAGATGGTTTTCTCGTATATTTTTCAATGTTTAATAAATCAAATAATGAAAAATTTGATTGGATTGAAAGCGGTAGATCTTTTTTGAGTTTTGCATCCGCAGATTGTATTTCAACTAACAGACTTTCAATAAGTGATACTCTTTCTTGTAAAATAATAAAATTGATAGAAGGAACATGTAGCCCAATATCTTTTGAAATTTTAGATTATAGTGAATGTTTTTCTGAGATTTGGTATTATTAATTTAGGTTCAAGATGAGTTAAGGATAAATTATTTTGTTGTAATACTAGGAGGGACAATGGAAAACAAATATATAATTCGTTCAAGAATTTCAGAGCATAAATTTAGGGAGATTCTAAAGATATTTTGTTTGGATATAGAAGCTA
>JAIRUI010000108.1 GCA_031254455.1 Chitinispirillales bacterium
TCTTTAGAATCTCCCTAAATTTATGCTCTGAAATTCTTGAACGAATTATATATTTGTTTTCCATTGTCCCTCCTAGTATTACAACAAAATAATTTTTGTTTAACTAGGATTGAACCAAAATAATATATCTCAAAAACAAAAAATTCTCAGATCTGTAAAATATAAATTTTTATGATAATTTAATGAAAAGTTATCAAGTCAAATTCATAACATTCTGGAAAATAAAAAATTATATGCAATTTTTCATTTAATGATAAAAGCAAATTTTTCATTTTAAAAAACAAAAATAGGTTTTTTTTTGTTTTTTCAGGTTTTTTCAGGTTTTTTCAGGAAAAATAATGTATATTATATTATGAGACAATATAATCGTATATTGCTTGACTATAAAAATGTGAGGATTTTGTGGTTGACTTTGTTGTTGACATTGATTTTGGATATTATAGTTCAGATGTAGTAATAAACAGAGGACGGTTCTCTCTGCCGACAATGTTTCGTTCGGCAACCGACAGAGAACAAGATTTTGTAATTTTTTGCGACAAAGCAAACGGCACACTCAGAATTACAACTGCAAAATTGTTTGATATTTACAGAAAAAACGAAATGAAAACATCGACGAGAAGTTCGTTTAACCCTCATAAATACGAACCAAAGGGCGATCCGCAATGGCGTGGTAATTTCTCGGCGGTTCAAATGGCTTTTTTGGGAAATCCGGAAAAAGTGATATTCACCGGAATGGATTGGTTTATTGAGGTAAAAAATCCGAATACCAGTTCCGACAACAAGGACGAAATCAAAGAAAATATAGAAAAAGCCGATGAAATGATGTATAAACATTTTCCAAAGAAATTATAAGGACGAAAAACAAAAAATGATAAATGCAAAGAAGATACATTTTTTAGGAATTGCGGGAAGCGGATGTTCCAATATGGCTATGTGGCTGAAAATGCGAGGATTTGATGTCTCTGGAAGTGATATTTCTCAATCTGATACGATACAAAACTTGCAAAAAATGGGAATTCCGGTTCAAATCGGACACGATCCGCAAGAAAATATGATTGGAAACAGTGATTTAGTCGTCTTCAGTTCGGCAATAAAAGAAAACAATCAGGAATTAATTTTTGCAAAAAACACCCAAAAAACCGTAATCAAACGAGCGAAAATGTTGGCAATGATGACAGAAGAGGCAGAAAATTCCATCGCTGTTTCCGGATGTGCAGGGAAAACAAGCACAACCGGATTTTTATCTTCTGTCTTTTGCGCGGCAAAAAAAGATCCGTCAGTGATTTTAGGCGGAGTTTTCGCCGGAAAAGAAAATGGAATGCGTGTCGGAAACGATAAATATTTTCTGGTTGAGGCTGACGAATATGACAGAAGTTTTTTAGAAATGAAAAACATTAAACTTGCTATTTGTACCGGATTAGAGGCGGAACATCTTGACACTTACGGCTCTTTCAACGGGGTGAAAGACGGATTTGTGAAATTTTTCACGGACAGTATGCGTAAGGATGACGCGATAGCGCTTGTCTATACCGGCTCACAGGGAGTAAGGGATATTTATTCGAGAATAAAATGCAGAAAAATTTCTTATGGATTCGATTTTGACAATGACTATAGAGCGATTGACGACGAGTATAAAAACGGAGTTTTAAGTTTTTGTGTAATGAAAAACAGAAAAAATCTCGGAAAAATCTCGCTAAAACTAATAGGTAAACATAACGCTTTAAACGCTTTGGCGGCAATCGCAGCAGGAATGGAAACGGGAATTCCTTTTGAAGAAGCGGTAAAAGGCGTGGAAAATTTTGATGGAATAAAAAAAAGAATGGAAAAAATCACAGAAATCGGCGGCATTAAAATCTATTCCGATTACGCGCATCATCCAAGCAAAATTTCTGCGACGCTTTCTGCGTTTAGGCAAACAAATCCAAAACGTATTATAACGATTTTTCAACCGCATACATATACCAGAGTCCGTGATTTTGCTCAAGATTTTGCAAATTCGCTTGAAAAAGACAGTGACTTTATCTTTTTAACGAAAATTTACGGCGCACGGGAAAATGAAATAGACGGGATAAGCGAAAAAAGTATTGCTAAATATTTTGAAAAAGAAAATTATAAAATTGTTGCAAAACAGGATATTGCAAAAGAATACCGGAAAATCGCAAAAAGCGGCGACATTGTTATATTTATGAGCGCTGGCGATCTTGATTTGGAAATTGAAAATTTTATTAAGGAATTCGATAATGGCTAAAAAGATAATCGGACCTAAAACCCAAAAAATGATAATAGAACAAAAGAGGGAAAAAAGTAAAATTATAAATAAATTTCTTTTCTATATTTGCATCGTAATGGGTATTAGCGCCGTTTTTTTGCAAATTTATCCCAAAATCTGCAAAAAAACAAAATCTTTTGTGACTATATATAATTATACCGTTAAAGGAATGGAAAATATGGACTCCGTTGAAATTATAAATTGTATAGAACTTGACGAAAATTCAAATTTCTTCAATATTCATACAGATTCAATCACACGTAAAATAGAAAGAATTAAATGCGTTGAAAAGGCAAAAGTCAGTGTGAATCCATTTTCAAATTCATTAGACATAAAAATAATACAAAGAGTGCCCAGTTTCATTGTCAATATAGAAAATGAATTGTATTGGGCTGACAAGAACGGATTTTTATGGAAAAATCCTAAACTTCACAAAACCGACGGTTATTGTTTGATAGTAGGATTAGAATCTCATAAAGACGAAATAGGAAATAAAATTACAAAAAATGATATGGAAAGATTACAGAAAACATATTCCCGTATTAAAGGAAAAGCAAATTCAAATAATATAAAAGCTATTTCATTCAAAGAAAACGACATTATAGAATTTGCGGCAAGCAATATTTCCGTACCTATCGTCCGCCTTAACGCGACATTACGCTACGGAATGGACGAAATAATAAAATTTGAGGATATTCTGAGAAAAAACGGAAGACCTCCCGTCAAATATTTTGATATTTATGAGAATGCTATATTCGCGAAATAAATAGGAGGAATTATGGATAGATATATAGTCGCTATAGACATAGGTTCGGAAACCGTTAAAACCGCTATCGCAAACAAAGATGACGACGGTATTCTACATATATTAGGATATGCTGTCGCACCAACCGAAGGATTTGAATACGGAAACGTCAAAAATATGGACAAACTAAAAAACAGTATAATGACGTCCGTAGACGAAGCGCAGCAAAAATGGGGAGAATTCATAGATACTTCCGTTATGCCTATTTATTATTCGATTTCAGGAAACAAAATTACCGATAGAAATATAGAAAGCGATAGTTGGCCCATTAAAAATGTAGATTCCAATACAGGTAGAGGAAGCGTTTCTTCCGAAGATATAGAATGGCATAAGAGACATCTTGAAACAAGTATAATACCGCGAGGACAAAAGATGATATCTATGATTCTGCAGTGTTTTGCAGTAGATGAAAACGTATCTATAGAAAATCCCATCGGTTTAAGCGGACAATCAATGAAGGCGGCGGGTCATATTATAATAGATTCCGAAAGTCACATAAACGATTTGGAAAACGCTATAAAAAAATCATTTTTTGAAGATTTTGAAAGCGTTACGGATGCTGACATAAAACTGATTCCGGTTGCGTCCGGTTACGCGTCTTGCCTTGCCGTTCTCACGGAAGAACAAAAAGAAACAGGAGTCGGTCTTTTGGATATTGGAGATTCTTGCAGCGATTTATCGGTTTTCGCAAACAAATATCCGATTAAAACATACACCAACTATATCGCCGGAACTACAGTAACAAAAGATATTATGAGTCTTTTGGGAATTTGCGAAAGTGAAGTAGAAAAAATAAAAAAAGAATGCGCTTGTGCAAACCCTTCTAAAACGGGAAGTAAAGAATATGTAGAAATTATTTCTCACGACGGAGAAAAGAAAGAACTTAAATTGGAAACTTTAGCGAGTTTGGTTAACGCTCCTATAAAAGAACTATTTGAAAACATCAGAAATACGCTGGACTGTAACATCGACAACACGACTTACAGAAAAATTATTTCAAATAACGGAATAATTCTTACCGGAGGGACGGCGAATCTACGTGAAATAGCGTCAGTTGCAATGGAAGTATTGGAAGTCCCGACCAAGATCGGAAAACCTAAAGCAAAGAAAATAAACGAATTCCCGGAAATAAACGAAGATACTTCTTTCTCGACTTTAATAGGTTTGTGCATATATGGAACTAACGATTTCACGATTGCCGGAACAATAAAAAAGAAAAAAAAATCGACAAAATTCAAGCAGAACGGCTCAAAAAACATTGCAGGTAATTTTTTTATAAATTTATGGGAAACGTTAAAAAAGATACAGATTTCATAACAATAAAAGGAGGATTTATGAAGATGGATTTTTCACGGATGGACATTGAGCCGACACTCAATGATGAAAAAACAAAAAACGCCGCTCCGATTGCAGCGAAAAACAATGCTTCTCAAGATGAGTGGGTTGACGAATTAGGCGATATGGATTTCGTCCCTCCTACCGTAAACACAATCGTATTTTCCGTTGGAAATGCAGGAGGTAACATTTTAAAGTATATGGGAACGAGCAATATCTGCAAAAACGTAAAATACGTCATCGCCGATACCGATTATGCCGCTCTTAAAACAAAAGAAATGCCTAACTGTAAAAGAATATTGCTTGGTGAAAAAACCTGCAAAGGTTTCGGAGCCGGAATGCATCCGGAAATAGCCAATCAAGCGGCGCTTGAAACCGAAGAAAAAATAAGGAGCGTATTCAAAGACGTAAAATTGGTATTGTTAATAGCCGGCGAAGGAGGCGGAACCGGTACCGGAGCATCCCCTGTTATCGCAAGAATTGCTAAGGAAGAAGGCGCAATAGTCATAGCGATGGTTACAAAGCCGTTTGGATTTGAAGGAAAAAAAGTTATGACCAGAGCGATTAACGGAATAAACGAATTGAAGAAAGAAGTCGATGCCATAGAAGTCATAGATAACAACAAAGTAAACGCCGTTGCGGAAGAAAATACTCCGGCAATATACAAATTCAGAAAAATCGACGAATTTCACGGAAATATGATCGCCGGATTCATTAATGTAATAAAGGATACTTCGACGATAAACCTTGATTTTAACGATGTAAAAATGATGCTTGACGAATGCAAAGGAAACATGTTTATAGGAGTTGGCGAATCTATGTACAAAATTCCTGAAAAAAATTCGGAATGGGATTACGGCGAAAAAGCTATGATGGAAGCGGTAGAAAGAGCAATATCGTGCCCGTTAATAGACGGGGTGAATTTGTCTAACGCCAAAGGGATAATGGCTTTGTATCGCGTAGGCGAAGATATTTCTTTAGAAGTTTTGGAAAAAGCTCAAAACAGAGTTAATACCGCTACGGACGAAGAAAACGCCAACATAATCTACGGAATAAATTTCGACAAGGAAATGAACGGGAAAATAGAAGTATTGCTTATAATAGCAGGATTAGAAGAGTATAATGCCGAAAGACACGGCGACGAAAAAATTGTAGAACACATTACGTGCAGCGGGTATGGAACCGCAATAGGAATGTTTCCTACCTTTGATAACGTCAAATCGACCGTAGATATTGAGAATGACGACAAAGGTTTTAATTCAGAACCGCAAACTCAAACAATTATCGCCGGACAACCACAACAAACAGAAGAAACAAAACTTCAAGGTCCCGGAGGAAGAACTACCACTATTCTAGGTTTAGGAAATACTAAAAACTGTACGAAAAATCATATTCCGTCCATACACGGATTTGATGAAATACCACAATTTCTGCGCAAACAATGCCAATAACATAATTTGAAATGCGGAAATTACTTTCCGCATTTCAAATTAAAAGAGGAAATAGTGAGAATTCTCGGAATAGACCCTGGATCAATAGCGACCGGATTTGGAGTGATAGACATAGTTTCATCAAAAATCCGTCCGGTCGAATACGGAGTTATTACTCTTAATAGGAAAGAAATTCTTCCTATTCGTTTGTGTGTAATTTTTGACGAAATAAAAAACGTTATAAGTAAAAATAAGCCGGATTTAATTTGTGTGGAAACGCCGTTTTTCGGGAAAAACGCAAATTCTGCATTTGTTTTGGGACAGGCAAGGGGAGTTATTATGCTGTCCGTCGGGCAAAGCGACATAAAATTTTGCGAATATTCTCCTACCGAGATAAAAAAAGCTGTAACGGGAAACGGGCTTGCAACAAAAGAACAAGTGGAATATATGGTAAAAACGATTACCGGAATTTGTGAAGAAAAGATAAAAAGCGACGCTTATGACGCTATTGCATGCGCCATTTGCGGATATAACAATTATTCGTTTACTTCTTACGGTTTTTAACAAAAACAAAAAAACATATGGAAAATATTTCTAAAACTCTTAATAATCTCCCGCAAAATTCAGGTGTTTATATTTTCAAAGATGTTACGGAATACGTTTTGTATATCGGCAAAGCGGTAAATATAAAAGACAGAGTTTCATCGTATTTTAACAGCGACAGAGACATTCGCTTTCAACTTCCTCGTCTGGTAGAAAAAATAGAAAAAATAGAATTTATAATATGCTCAAACGAGGTTGAAGCGCTGGTTTTGGAAGCAAATTTAGTTCGCCGCCATCAACCGCCATACAATATTCTACTAAAAGACGACAAACATTATCCATATGTTAAAATTACGAAATCCAGTGAAGAATTTCCAAGAATTTTAATAGTACGCAAAATAAGCGGTGACGACGATGTATATTTTGGCCCTTTCACCGACACGACAATGCTTAGATTCGTCGTATCGTCTTTAAAAAAAATTCTAAAAATCAGAAATTGCAACATGAATATAACAAGTGAAAAAACAAGCAGACCTTGCATTGATTTTTCTATGAACCTTTGCCGGGCGCCATGTAATCAAAGCATCTGTCGAGAAGATTATTTTATGTTAATCGAGCAGGCAATTAGGTTTTTTCGCGGACAACAAAAAGATATAATATATTATATAGAAAGCAAAATGGGTGAATTTTCACAGGTTATGGAGTACGAAAAAGCCGCATATATGCGCGATATACTTTTTGGAATAAAAAAATTGGCTCTCAAACAGAACATCGACTTGCGTAATCTTAGTTTGAATTGCGACGTTTTTGCGGTTTTTGAGCAAAGTAAATACATTTGCTTTACTATAATGAACGTGCGAAGAGGAAATTTAATAAATCAGAACAATAGGATAATCCCCATAAACGGCTGGAATTACGACGGGCGCGCAAAGTTAATTGCGGATTATTACGCTACAAGCGCAAACGATGTTCCTAAAAATATTGTTTTGTCTTCCGAATTTGCGCAAGACGCAGATTTAATCGGCGACTTTATTTCTCAAAAATACAAATCGCGCGTTTTTGTTTCAAAAGGCGGATATGCCGCAAAATTAGTAAAACTTGCAGAAAAAAATTGCAACGTTTACCTTGCCCAGCAGTATATCAATAACCCTGCAGAAATCCTTGAAGAACTTGCCAACGTCTGTAATCTTCCAAAAATTCCTCATACCATTGAGGCATTTGATATAAGCAATGTCGGCGATAAATTTTGTGTCGCCGGAATGGTTCATTTTTACGGATTAAACCCGGACAAATCGAATTACAGACGTTTCAAAATAAAATACGTAGAAGGTCAAAACGATTTTGCGATGATGAATGAGGCGATTAAACGCCGTTTAAACCAGCTTATAGACGATAAAAAAAGTTTCCCCGACTTGCTTCTTATCGACGGCGGTAAAGGGCAATTGTCTGCGGCGCAAAAGGCAATACAAGAGTTTGATAATCCTCCCATGCTGATTTCTCTTGCAAAAAAACAGGAAATTATAATCTCTCCATACCGCGACGACGAAATCCGCTTTGATGAAAGTCATCCTGTCCGGCGTCTTATGGAACGTATCCGTGACGAAGTACACAGATTTGCCGTAACGTATCATAGAAAAATTCGCGGACGACAGTTCAGTAGAACAATTTTACAAGATATTAAGGGAATTGGAGGTAAAAAGTCCGAAATTTTATTAAAAAAGTTTGGCAGTATCCAAGAAATTTCCAAAAAGACAATTGAAGAATTGAGCGGAGTTAAAGGAATTACCCAAAATGACGCTCAAAGAATTCTCAGTGAAATAAAAAGCATCATTTAATTTTAAGTTAATTGAGATCGCAATCTTTAAGTAAATTTCTTAATAAATTTGCGCGTTCTTCGTCATAATTAAAATCTGACGATTTTAATTGTTCGTCAAACAACAAAATTATATTTGTAAAAAATCCTTTTTCAAGTATTTTATTAAGAAATTCAAGACTAAAAGGAATAACCTTATATTCACTGCCTAAACGAAGCAAAGAAATGAAATTTAGAAACTGCGGAAACGGCATAATTTTTGCAAATTTCAACATCCCGAAACTTCTGTAAATTTTGTCTTCCATTACTTTTTTCGCATCTTTAAAAAGCCGCTTACGCGCTTTTAATTCGGCGGCTGTCAAAATGCCGCAAATTTCTTTCGTTTTTTCAATTATCTCTTTCTCGCCGCCTCCCAAATAATTTCCGGTGACTACCTTGAAAAACGCACCTAAATTATCGGTTAAATTTCCAAATATTTCATCTATTTTAGCGCCCATAACCGATATTCCGTTTAACGTTTCCATAATCTCTTCCGTCATAACGAGCCCAGGCAAATGAAAGACCGTTTCAAAAGAAAAACCGCAGCCGCATTCTTCCGGTTTTGAAAACAAAAACCCTAGTTGCGAATCGTAAGCATAAATCAATTCTTCCCCTAAAATATTATCTATTTTGTTAATTTTCTCAAACGCTTGCTCTTCTTTTCCAATGTTACAATACAAACTTATGGTCAAATGATTTTGAATATTTGCGAGAACGACAGGAAATTCTCTGTCGCCGCCGTTCATAAAAATTCCTTTTATTTTATCTGGAGCGGCGGCTATGTTTGCGGGAATGAAATCTTTCTCGAAAAGCATCGCATTAATAATAGCGTTACTGTCGCACAATTTTATTTCAACAAGTTTACCTGATGGAAAAATTTTTGTTTTTTTTATCGCATTTGAAACATCGCGGTAAATTTCAGATTCCTCAGGTATTGTGGTGTTTTCTAAAAAAGGATACTTTTTAATATTTCTTGAAAACGACATTTTTTGCGAAAGAACAATTGCCGGATTATTTGGAGTCGCTTTTTGGACGGAGAGCCATTTGGGTGAAATTCCCAATAAAAAATTCAATAAATCGACAAATGTCATTTCTTTCGTTTTATCTTTATCGCCAAGTCCAGCAAAAAATTCCGTTTCACTCAACCTTACCCCGCTTGCATTTCTTAGTACTGCCGGATTTAGTAGTTTGTAACTTTTTTATATTATCACAAATTTCAGCCGCGCGCCCATAATTTTGACTTTTAACCGCGGCGCTTAATTCGCTTTGCAGATAATCAACGTCTTTATTTACGTTTTTTGAACAGTAAACTTTCCCATGATACGCGTGTGCGTTATAGCACATGCGATACCTGTCCATAAGAAATGTTTCAAAAACGTTATAACATTTGGCGCAACCGGCTCTTCGCGTTTTATATATTAACTCGGAAGTCGTTCCGCACACCGGACAAACAACCAACGGCTCGCCTTTTCTATATTTTTCCGATAGATATATTCCGTTAACGGAATTTTTGTCGTTTTCCTGCCGCTTTTCTTCCGCATAAATTTCTTTGGCGGCAATACGAGCGATTCCTTCTATAACATCAAAGGAAGTAACGTTTTCGTCAGAATCGACGGAATATTCAAACGGGACGCCGTTTTCGTCCAATTCGCAATTATCATAAAAATCGTCATCAACGTCATCGCCTATATGTTCTCCAAGCCCGCGTATTATTTTACCGAAAGGAGAAGCCTTGTCCAAACATTCGGCGCAATAGTGATGTTCTTCTTTTTTTCCGTTCACTATTGAAACTATGTGGCTTGTAGCCGTTCTGATATGACATTTTTCACATTTCATAATCAATCAAACTTTCTTTCAATCGTCCCGTCGGACAACGACAGTCTGTAATCCAACGAATGTGCGACGACACTATCGTGCGTAGCGATAAATAAAATACTTTTTGTCAAAGCGTTAATGCGAAAAATAGTTTCAATAAACAATTTTGTGTTAATAGAATCTAAATTTCCCGTCGGCTCGTCAGCCAAAATTATGTTCGGCTCGTTTAACAGCGCCCTTGCCAGCGCTACACGCTGCCTTTCCCCGCCGGACAATTCAGAAGGCAAATGTTTCGCCCGTTCAATCAGCCCGACCTCTTCAAGCAACTGCGCCGCCTTTCGCTGCGCTTTTTTCTGCGGCATTTTTGCCGCAAGCCCTGGAATCATAACGTTCTCAAGCGCCGTAAAATCGGGCAGCAAATGATGAAATTGAAAAACGAATCCTATGTTTTTGCTGCGAAACTGTGACAATTCTCTTTCTTTCATTTCATTAATATTCCGCCCATCGACAGAAATTGAGCCGTGCGTCGGTTTGTCAAGTCCGCCGATAATCTGTAAAAGCGTAGTTTTCCCCGTTCCGCTCGCTCCGACAAGCGCTACTTTTGCGCCGACAGACAATTCAAACGAAATATTTTTGAGAACCGTGAGTTCCTCATAATCGTTTTTGAATGTTTTCGTAACGTTTTGGACTTTAATCATTTACTAAAATTTCCTTATTTCAATCAAATCATACGGTTTTCTATAAATAAAGAAGCCGTAATAAAAATACATAATAACATTGTATGCCCTACATAAAAAAAATATTTTTCAATTATAATGAAATTGTTTATTAAAAGTTCGGCGCGCAAAGATGAATTTTACAAAAAGTCAATAAATTTTAAGCGAACTCTATAAAAAAATATTATATTACTTTTGAAACGAAATATCGACTAAACGAAAATAAATTATGACGACAGTGTGTAAAACATCAAAAACAGAAACTATTCTCTCTTTACTTTTTAGTACGGCGCAGACGGTTTACGCACATATAACGGCGAAATTAAATTACGCGTTTGACACTGTCAATTCCTTGTTAAGATTTACCCCCCCCCCCCCCCCATCAAATTCCGCGCCAATCCTTTTGCAGAGCGGGTTTGCGGACACAAATCAGCATTGTTTTCTGACTTTTTTAATATAATAAATCAATTTTTCATTACCTTTTTTCGTAAAGTTTTCTTTACGATTATTTGCTCATTTTATATCTTCGCAAAACAAAATTGTTTCGTAAATATTACACAAACCACGTCCCACGTCATTGCGAGCGAAGCGAAGCAATCCAAATTATTAAATTGGGGGATTTATGCTGAATAAAAACAGATTTTTGAAAGTAATGGCGGCGATAGCGATTGCCGCTGGAATGGCGTTCGGACAAAGCGGAACAACAGGTCCGCTTAACTGGAGTATTTCGGATGGAACGTTGACGATTAGCGGATCGGGAACTATGCCGGATTATAGTTATGCTACTCCATGGTATTCCTATCGAAGCAGTATTACCAAAGCAATTATTGGAGGTTCTGTCACTTCCATCGGCAATTCCGCTTTTTCCGGTTACTACGACTTGACTGAGGTAACGATTCCCTCTTCGGTAACTTCTATCGGCAGTTACGCTTTTCACAATTGCTACGGCTTGACCGGAGCATTAACGATTCCCTCTTCTGTCACTTCCATCGGTGAACGCGCTTTTTACGGTTGCAGCGGATTGACTGAGGTAAATTTTAATGCTACTAACTGCACTACTATGGGAAGTTATTATAATTCTGTGTTTTCCGGTTGCAATAATTTAACCACAGTAAACATCGGAAATAATGTAACGAGGATTCCTGATTACGCTTTTGACGGTTGTAGCGGCTTGACATCGGTAACGATTCCCTCTTCTGTCACTTCCATCGGTGAACGCGCTTTTTCCGGTTGCTACGACTTGACTGAGGTAAATTTTAATGCTACTTGCACTACTATGGGAAGTTCATTATATCCAGTATTTTCCAATTGCATTATAACCACAGTAAACATCGGAAATAATGTAACGAGGATTCCTGATTACGCTTTTTCCGGTTGTCGCGGCTTGACTGAGGTAACTATTGGCAGTTCGGTTACTTCTATCGGCGATTACGCTTTTGACGGTTGTAGCGGCTTGACTGAGGTAATGATTCCCTCTTCTGTCACTTCCATCGGCAATTACGCTTTTTCCGGTTGTCGCGGCTTGACCGGAGCATTAACGATTCCCTCTTCTGTCACTTCCATCGGCAGTTACGCTTTTTACTATTGCAGCGGATTGACTGAGGTAACGATTCTCTCCTCTGTAACTTCTATCAGCAGTTACGCTTTTTACGGTTGCAGCGGATTGACTGAGGTAACTATTCCCTCTTCGGTTACTTCTATCGGCTATGCCGCTTTTTACGATTGCAGCGGCTTGACTGAGGTAACCATTCCATCCTCTGTAACTTCTATCAGCAGTTACGCTTTTTCCGGTTGTCGCGGCTTGACTGAGGTAACTATTCCCTCTTCGGTTACTTCTATCGGCTATGCCGCTTTTTCCGGTTGTCGCGGCTTGACTGAGGTAAATTTTAATGCCACTAACTGCACTACTATGGGAAATTCATTATATCCAGTATTTTACAATTGCAATAGTTTAACCACACTAAACATCGGAAATAATGTAACGAGGATTCCTGATTGCGCTTTTTACGGTTGCAGCGGCTTGACCGGAGCATTAACGATTCCCTCTTCTGTCACTTCTATCGGCAATTCCGCTTTTTTCGATTGCAGAAGATTAACGGCGATAAATGTTGAAGAAAGCAATAACAATTATACCTCTATTGACGGAGTGTTGTTTAATAAAGCAAAAACAACGCTAATTCAATATCCTGCCGGTAAAACTGGCACGACATATACCATTCCCTCTTCTGTCACTTCCATCGGTGAACACGCTTTTTACTATTGCAACGGATTGACATCCGTAACGATTCCCTCTTCTGTCACTTCCATCGGTGAACGCGCTTTTTACTATTGCAACGGATTGACTAAAATTATCAATCAGGCTGAAACACCGCAAAAGATAAATTTTAATGTATTTTATAATTTCACGCCAATTAAATTGTTTGTTTCATTTCAGGCTTTTGACAAATACAAAACCGACGTTATTTGGGGAAAGTTTTCTGTAGTACTTTTTATGTTGGACAAAACAAACATCAATCTTGCCAAAGACGAAACACAAACGCTTGAAGCAATGTTTGTCGAAGGGTATCCAGACGACAAAACCGTAATTTGGACAAGTGACAACACAGACGTCGTTACAGTAAATACTGATGGCACAATAACGGCAAAAAAAGTCGGCACGGCGACAGTTACAGCAACAGCGCAAGATACTGCTTTTGATATATGTATCGTAACTGTTGTAAAGGGCACACCACAGTATTCAACACCGACAAATTTAACTGCAACTTACGGGCAATCTTTGGCGGATGTAAAATTACCGACAGGTTTTTCTTGGGAAAAAGCGGGAACAGTAGGTAATGTGGGAATACAGACTCACAAAGCAAAGTTTACGCCTACCGACATTGCCAATTACAATGTTGTAGAAAATATTGAGGTAAGCGTAAACGTAGCAAAGGCGAAAATAACTAAACCTGCGGTAACAAATACCAATCTTGTTTATATCGGAAGCGAACAGACAGCAGGAATTGCTACAAATACGACATATACCGTTACGGGCGACAAAGGTACAACTGCAAACAATTACAATGCGACAATTGTCTTGACCGATAAAGCAAATTGCGAGTGGGCAGACGGTACAACGGATGATATTGTTTTAACTTGGACGATAACGAAGGCAATGCCAAGCGAAATAGTTTTCCCGACAACAAGCGATATTATCTACACTCCAAACAAACTCCTTTCACAAATCGCTTTTGTTGGCGGCTCAGGCGACGGAATATTTGCTTGGGAAAACGCAAGTATCGTTCCGACAGCAAATAACGACGGCTACAACGTAGTATTTACTCCGAGAGACGCGGATAACTACGATTATACAGGAATAAATTTAACAAAAACCGTAGATTTGTCGGTAGCGAAAGCGACAGGGACATTCGTTACTCCTGCGGCGGTAAACGTAACATATTCGTCCAACCTTAAACTTGAAGATTTAACTTTACCGGAAGGTTTCGCCTTTGTCACTTCGACAACTTTATTAAACGCGGGTAATAACCAACCGTTCGCGGCAAGCTTTACCGACCCAAGCGGCAACTACACAACGGTAAGCGGCAGTATTACGGTAAACGTCGCAAAAGCGATGCCAAGTGTCCCGAACGCGGTAAGCGTAACATACTCGCCTACGCTTAAACTTTCGGATTTGGATTTACCTGAAGGTTATGCGTGGGATACTCCGAATACTGCTTTGAGCGCAGGGAATAATCAACGCTTTGTCGCGACATTCTTTGACTGGAGTGGTAATTACACGACGGCAAGCGGTTATGTAACGGTGAATGTGGCAAAGGCTGAGGGAACATTTACAACTCCTGCGGCAGTAAACACGACATATTCACCGACGCTTAAACTTAGCGATGTATCTTTGCCCAACGGCTATGCTTTTGTGTTACCTACAACCGCTTTGAGTGCAGGGAACAGTCAGAGTTTTGCGGCAATTTATACAGACCCCAGCGGTAATTATGAATCGGCAACGGGGAATATTACGGTGAATGTGGCAAAGGCTATGCTCTCTCCCACAGCGCCGAACGGTTTAACCGCAACGGTCGGGCAGACATTGAAGGATGTTTCGCTTGAAGACGGCTGGTCATGGATGAATGAAACGCTTTCGGTCGGCGCACTTGGAGAACAAGTACATTTAGCGAAATTTACGCCGGAAGATACAGAGAACTACAATATCGTAGAAAATATTGACGTTAAAGTTGTGGTATCGGCGTCAACGCCAATTGAGATTAAGCCTAACGACACACGTAGCGGCGGCGGTATCAGACTGTCAAGCAATATTGTCTCCGATAAGGCGGTTATTACTATCGACTTACCGAACAACGAGAGAGCTTCTCAGATTAAGGTCGTCGTTTATGATAATACCGGAAACTCTGTGTTTGAAACAACAGAGAGAAACGCTAAGGTTGAGTGGCATTTGACGAATGCGGCAGGCAGGAATGTGGCGAACGGTACGTA